>JAPUIV010000077.1 GCA_027296665.1 Acidobacteriota bacterium
CCGGGACGATTTGAGAAACCCGTCATAGTGCCGCATGATCAGCTGGGATTCGACCTGCTGAACGGTGTCCATGCCGACCCCAACGACAATCAAAAGAGAGGTTCCTCCGAAAAAGAACGTCACACCCATTCCCTGTGTTACGGCTGCCGGTAACAAACCGTCAAGGAAAGGACCGATTCCGGGAATGCCCTGCACATTGATCCCGGATATGAGTAACGTCGGTATCAGGGCAATCATCGCAAGATACACCGCCCCCGCGAAGGTGAGTTTGGTGAGGATCCGGTCGATATATTCCGCCGTCCTGCGGCCGGGCCGGATTCCGGGGATGAATCCACCGTATTTCTTCATGTTGTCGGCCGTGTCCACGGGGTTGAAAATGATGGAAGTATAAAAATAGCAGAAAAAGATGATCGACACGAAATAGACCAGATTGTACAACGGCATGTTGTAATCCAGTTGCCGGATCATCCCCTGGATAAAGTCAATGTCGCGAAAAAATGGAAGGCTAGTGACGGTCTGCGGTATCGCCAGAATGGAGGAGGCAAAGATCACCGGAATCACCCCGCTGGTGTTGACCCTGAGGGGAAGATGGGTCGACATGCCTCCGTACACCTTGCGGCCCACCACGCGCCGGGCGTACTGCACTGGGATTCGGCGCTGGGCGCGTTCGACGTAAACAATGACACCGACCGTGCCGACCATGAAGGCAATGAGAAGAAGGACCGCAATTAGGGACAGGGTACCGGTCTGCAGATCAGAGATGGTATTGATGATGGCACCGGGCAATCCGACGATGATGCCGGCAAAGATGATCAGCGAGATGCCGTTTCCGATTCCTCTTTCCGAAATCTGTTCTCCCAGCCACATGATGAAAGCGGTCCCGGTGGTCAGAGTCAATATGGTTAACAAACGGAAACTCCAACCGGGGTGGGGAACAATCATTCCGCCGCCTGCGGGGAGAGCCTCAATCCAGAAAGCGATTCCCAGGCCCTGAACAATACTGAGGGCAACGGTGCCGTACCGGGTGTATTGAGTAATTTTCTTTTTTCCAACCGCGCCCTCCTTGGAAAGTTTCTCCAGGTAGGGCCAGACAACGGTCAACAACTGGAGAATGATCGATGCCGAAATGTAGGGCATGATTCCGAGGGCAAAGATGGTCAGACGACTCAAGTTCCCGCCGGAGAACATATCGATCAACCCTAGAATGGAGCCCGCCTGTGTGCGAAAAAACTGTTCCAGAGCAAGGGTATCGATACCCGGAGTGGGAATATGGGCACCGATCCGGAACACCGCGAGCATCAAGAAGGTGAAAAACACCCGCTTCCGGAGATCGGGGATTTTAAAAATATTCTTGAGACTTCCGATCACTTGTCCAGCACCTCTGCCCGTCCGCCCGCCTTTTCTATCTTCGAGACGGCGGTTTTACTGAATCGATGGGCCCGGACATGCAGGGGAAACTTGGGATCCCCCTGACCGAGGATTTTCACTCCAGCACGGATCTTTTTGAGGAGGCCTTTCTCCACCAGAAATTCCGGCGTGATCTCCTGATCCTTGCCAAACCTCTCCAACTGATGGAGATTCACGACAACGTACGATTCCTTTACCAGCGCGCGGAATCCCCGTTTGGGGAGGCGGCGCTGAAGCGGCATCTGCCCGCCCTCAAACCCCCTCCGCCGGGAGTAACCGGAACGGGACTTTTGCCCCTTTTCACCTCGACCTGCTGTCTTGCCCCTGCCCGAACCGGGACCCCGGCCCACACGCCGGGGTTTGCGGCGGGAGCCGGGAGCCGGGGAAAGGTTATGCAGACCCAGTACAAACCCGGGAGCAGGTTGGGACGATTTCGGCATCGATTTCCTCTTTCCCTTTCAATCCCGGTTGGGTTCCGGGGATCCCTTACCCGACTTCGAATCGGATCGCTCTGGCCCGCGGGGAGGAGATTCCTCCTCCACAATCCGTACGAGGTGGGGGATCTTATTGATCATTCCCCGTATGGTGGGAACATCAGACTGTGTCACCTGATGCCGGATCCGCCGCAGCCCGAGGCTTCTGAGTACCATCCGCTGCCGGCGAGGAAACCCGATCGGACTCCGATACTGCTCCACCCGAATCTTTCGAACGATCTTCTTTTTTTGAGTCATCCTTTTGTTCCGAGGCTGAATAGCCGCTTCTGAAGGATACGTCCTTCGGACTCTTGAGTTGAAGAAGGCCGTCAAAGGTGGCCTTCACGACATTCTGGGGGTTCGTGGTGCCGAACGATTTTGTGAGGATATTCTGGATCCCCGCAGATTCCACGACCGCCCGAACGGGTCCACCGGCAATGACCCCGGTTCCCTCGGAGGCGGGTTTGAGGAGGACCATGCCGGCGCCAAACCGGCCCATGACAGTGTGCGGGATGGTCGCCCCCTTCAGAGGGATCCTCATTATGTTCTTCTTGGCCTTATCGATTCCCTTGCTGATTGCTGCCGGGACTTCCCGGGCCTTGCCAAGACCATATCCCACGTGACCCCGCCCATCTCCAACTACTATCAGAGCGGTGAAACGGAAATTTTTCCCTCCCTTGACAACCTTGGTAACCCGGTTGATATGAACCACTTGATCCTGGAGGTCCAACTGCTTCGGATCGATATCAAATTCCGCCACGAAAATCCCCCTCCTCTTAAAACTTCAGGCCTTTGGACCGGGCCCCCTCCGCCAGGGCGCGAACCCTGCCATGGTACTGGTTTCCGCCCCGGTCAAAAACCGCTAGCTGAAGGCCCTTTTCCTTCAGTTTTTCACCGATTATCTCGCCAATCCGCCTGGCCCCTTCCTTATTGCTCCCCCGTTCCTTCCCTTCCGGAACTCCGGATCCCGGCTGGAAGTCGCGGCAAGAGTTACCTCGTTCCGATCATCGATCGCCTGTACATAGATATGTTTCAGGCTTCGGAAAACTGCCAGGCGCGGCCGATCAGCTGTACCGTCAACGCGGGAACGGTAGCGGTTCCTGTTCCGTCGCTTTCCCAATTTCTTGTTCTTTACCGTTTCCACGCCTTCCTCCCCGATGCAAATTTCCGACCCTCAAGCGGTCGAACCGGTCTTCCCGGCCTTACCGGCCTTTCTGCGGACCACCTCGTCACT
>JAPUIV010000078.1 GCA_027296665.1 Acidobacteriota bacterium
TACCTATATCACCGGGCAGAGCATCATCGTGGACGGCGGGTACGTCAGTGTCTAGAGAATCGGGAAAAAACCGGAACGGTTCTTTCGACCTATCCCTGGAATCGATTCCGGGCATCGGTCCCAGCCTGGCGGGCGCCCTTCGCAGCATCGGGATCGATTGGCCGGAGGATTTAAAGGGGAAAAACCCCGAAACGTTGTTCCAAGAACTTTGCCATCTGGAGGGGAAGCAGGTAGATCGATGCGTCCTGTATACCTTCCGATGCGCCGTTTATTACGCAGGCAATCAGGAACACGATCCCGAATTACTCAAATGGTGGAACTGGAAGGACCGGCAAAAGAAATGATCATGCCTGCAACAGCGAAACTGTTCGCGATCCTGGGCAGCATTCTCGCGGCTCTCGCGGTTATTGCCGGGGCCTTCGGCGCCCACGCCCTGAAGGGCAGGCTATCCGCCGAGATGTTGGCGGCCTTCCAGACCGGTGTTCAATACCATTTTCTCCATGCCCTCGGATTGTTCACCGTGGCCCTGGTGGCGGGCAATTTTCCCGCTTCCGGCCTGGCACGATGGTCGGGATGGTCGATGCTGCTCGGCATCGTTCTGTTCTCCGGCAGCCTGTACCTTCTGACCCTGACCGGAATACGGGGAATTGGCGCCATCACGCCGCTCGGGGGAGTTGTCTTCATCCTTTCCTGGCTCTTGCTCGCCGCGGCCGTTTTCAGGGGGTGATGCCTTGAAGTGGTTTCGAGGCCGGCGATCGGCGATTGACAATCTCCCGCGCCCTCCGCATAATTCCCACGAGGGAAAAGGGAAATGATCCGGTACGGTGTTTACTTCTCGGTCACCTTCGTGTTCCTGATCTCCCTTCCGGTCCTCTTCCCATTCGTGGACGATTCCCTGCCTCTGTTCCTCTTCTACACACCTTTCTTCTACCTGTCGGAGAGACTTCACGATATTCTCCTGCTTGATTTTCTCCTGCGGCCTCTGGTGGTTCTCGGGATGGGTGCCGTATTCTGGGCGGTCCTGGGAGCGACCCTGGGGCTCTTCCTGAAGTTGTGGCCATTCCGGAGCCATTTCTTTCTGCGGGTGTCGGTGGCGATCACCGTCTTTCTGGTGGCCAGTTGGTCCCTGTTTACGGCGGCCCAGTTGTCCCAGCACTTGCAATAAACTTCCGATCGGGGGCATTTCGATGTTTCGGTTTCTCACCTCGGGTGAATCCCACGGCAAGGCGTTGACGGCGATCCTGGAAGGTGTCCCTGCCGGTCTCGAGCTCGACCGGGCCGGGATCGACCGGGAACTGGCGAGACGCCAGAAGGGATACGGGCGGGGAAAACGGATGCAGATCGAAAATGACTCGGTCCAGATCCTTTCAGGGGTCCGTCACGGTCTCACCCTGGGCGGGCCGATCACCCTGCAGATCGAAAACAAGGACTGGAAGAACTGGCAGGAGTCGATGAGTATCGAAGTCCCGCTGCCCGGAGTGAAACGGCGGGTGGTCACCCGGCCGCGTCCGGGGCATGCCGATCTCGCCGGCTCCCTCAAGTTCGCCACCCATGACGCCCGCAACATCCTGGAGAGGGCCAGCGCGCGGGAGACGGCGGCCCGGGTCGCCGTCGGAGCGGTAGCCAAGTGCCTTCTGGAACGTTTCGGCACACGGATCCTGAGCCATGTCGTATCGATCGGCCCGCACGGGCTGCCGCCTGGCAACTCGATACCCTGGGAGAAGATCGAGGCGCTTCCGGACGATTCCCCCCTGCGGTGCGTGGATCCGGAACTGGAGAAACGGATGATGGCGGCAATCGACGAGGTTCACCAGGCGGGAGACACGATCGGCGGCAGCTTCGAGGTGGTGGCCGCCGGAGTCACCCCGGGCCTGGGGAGCCATACCCAGTGGGATCTCAGGCTCGACGCCTTGCTCGCCCGGGCCCTGGTGTCGATTCCCTCGGTCAAGGGGGTGGAGATCGGCGAGGCGGCTTTGGGCGCCCGGTCCCGGGGGTCGGAATACCACGATGATATTTTCTACGAGGCGAAGAAACGGTCCTTCTACCGGAAGACGAACCGGGCCGGCGGCGTGGAGGGAGGGGTCAGCAACGGGGAGGAGATCCGGGCGCGCGCCTACGTGAAACCGTTGTCCACCCTGCGCAAGAAGCCGAAGCAATCCGTTGATCTGGAAACAAAGAAACCGTTCATGGCGGCGGTGGAACGGAGCGACACGAACGCCCTTCTGGCGGCGGGTGTGGTGGGGGAAGCGGTGACGGCCATCGCCCTGGTGGAGCGATTCCTGGCGAAATTCGGAGGGGATAGCATGGAGGAGACCCGCCGGAATCACCAGGGATATCTCCGGCAGCTCCGGTCTTTCTGAACTACCAGCCACAGACCCGGATCCTCTATCCGGTCTTTTGCAGTTCGAAAAACTTCTGGTAGAGCCCGCCCCGGCGCAGGAGTTCCTGGTGGGTCCCTTCCTCCAGGATCCGCCCATGATCCATCACCAGGATCCGGTCGACCGCCGCTATGGTCGACAGCCGGTGGGCGATCACCAGGGCGGTCCGGTTCTTCAGGGCGGTCCGGATACCATTGCGGATCCTGACTTCGGTCAAGGGATCGACCGATGAGGTCGCCTCGTCGAGGATCAGGATCTCAGGGTCGGTCGCGATGACTCGCGCCAGCGACAACAGCTGTTTCTGTCCTGATGACAGATTATTCCCGCGCTCCCAGATCTCTTCCTGGTAACCCGAGGGCAGTTTCAGGATGAACGGCTCGGCCTCGGCCAGGCGGGCCGCCTGGCGGATCCGGGTATCCGAGAGGCCGTTTTTCCCGAAGGCGATGTTCGAGGCGACCGAGCCGGTGAACAGGAATCCGTCCTGGAGGACGATACCGATCCGCCGGCGGAGTTCGACCGGATCAACCGATTGCAGGTCGATCCCATCGATGGCGATCCTCCCTGAATCCGGATCGTAGAGTCGGACCAGAAGCTTCACCAGGCTGGTTTTTCCCGCTCCGGTGGGACCGACCAGGGCGATCCTTTCTCCCGGTTCCACCCGGAATCGAACTCCCTTGAGGACCGGGGGACCGCCGCCGTAGGCGAAGGTGACATCCTGAAATTCGATGCCGCCGCGCAGGCGGGCGGGCAGAGCCGTGATCCGTTCGGGCGGCGCGGGCAGGGGAGTATCCAGAAGGCCGAACACTCTCTCGAGCGCCGCCATGCCCGACTGCAGAATAACGAACTTGCTGCTGAGGTCGCGAATGGGAATGAAGAATTTCTGGGTGTATTCCATGAAGGCGACCAGCATTCCGAACGTCACCGCTCCCTGCACTATCTGGCCTCCTCCGTACCAGATCAACAGGGCGATAGACACCGACCCGACCCATTCCACCGCGGCCGAGAACAGGGAATCGAACAGAACCGAATCGAGCTCTGCGTCGCAGTGATCGCGGTTCACCCGATTAAAATCGTTGCGGTTCCGTTCCTCCTGCCGGAGCAGCCTCACGATCTTGATTCCGGAGAGATTCTCATGCAGAAAGCCGTTCACCCGGGCAATCCGTTCCCGGACGCGCCGGTAGGTGCGGCGCAGCCGCGACCGGAAGAAGAAGGACAGGCCGAGCAGTACCGGAACCACCAGGAAAGTCACCAGGGCGAGGTGGACGTTCAGCCAGAGAAGGAGAACCACGATGGCGAACAGGCGAATCAGGTCGCCGAAGATCGACACGACCCCCGAGGAGAACAGTTCGCTCAGGGCTTCGACGTCCGAGGTGACCCGGCTCATCAATCGTCCGACCGGATTGCGGTCGAAGAAACTTGTCGGCAGCCTTTGAAGATGTGAAAAAAGTTGGAGCCTCAAAACGCAGATCAGGCTCTGGCCGGTCCGCTCCATGGTGTAGATCTGGGCGAAACGGAACAGGGTCTCGACGGCGAACGCGGCCAGAAACAACAGGGCGAGGATCCCCAACCCCTCGCGTTTTCCGGGAAGAACGTGGTCATCCAGGGCGATTTTGATGAGATAGGGCTGCACCAGCTGGGCCGCCGAAGCGGCCAGAAGCAGAAGGACGGAGAGCAGGACCATGAAGCGGTGGGGATGGAGGTACCGGTAGAACCGTCCCATGAGACGCGCATCGTAAACCCGGCCCCGAGAATCGTCTTCGGAATAACGGAAAACCTTGCCTGATTTCATCCCGCCGGCTCCGGTCCCAGGCGTTGCTGGCGAAAGAGATCGGCAAACGGGCCGCCCGCCTCGAGGAGTTCGCTCCCTTTGCCTTCCTCCACGAGCTTTCCGTCGCGCAGGACGAAGACCTGATCCGCATCGATCACGCTGGTCAGCCGGTGGGAGATCAGGATCAGCGTTTTGCCGCGGCTTTCCCGCCGGAGGCGGTCGAGGAGGATCTTTTCCGTTTCGGCGTCGAGACTGGAAAGGGTGTCGTCCAGGATCAGGATCTGCGGCCGCGGGGCCAGGGTTCGGGCCAGCGCGGCCCGCTGCCGCTGCCCGCCCGAGAGGGTGAATCCTCGCTCGCCCACCATTGTCTTCCAGCCGGCGGGCATCTCGTCGATATCGGGATCCAGGCGCGAGATCCGTCCCACCTCCCGGACCCGATCCGGATCCGAAAACTTCATCCCCATGCCAATGTTCTCTTCCAACGAACGGGAAAAGAGGAACGATTCCTGGGGAGCGAACCCCAGTCCGTCCCGGAGATCCTGATCCGGGATCTCCTCGAGCCGCCGGCCGCCGATCCGGATCTCGCCGGAGGTGGGATGGTAGAGGCGGGCAATCAGGTGGGCCAGGGTCGTTTTACCGCTGCCGACTCCTCCGACGATCCAGCAAAACGACCCGGCGGGGATCCGCAGGCTCACGGAATCCAGAACGGACCGGGAAGAACCGGGATAGCGGAAGGTGACGCGGTCCAGTTCGATCTCTCCGGCCACCGCTTCCGGCTCGCCGCTCCCTTCCGGGTCGCGGTCGGCCGGTTCGTCCAGGATGGCGCAGATCCGATCGAGGGCCGCGAATCCGCGTTGAAAGACATTGATCACCCAACCCATAGCCACGGTCGGCCAGGCCAGGATTCCGAGATAGCTGTTGAAGGCGACGAAGTCGCCCAGGGTGATACGGCCATCAAGCACTCCCAGGCCGCCGAGCCACAGGACCACGGCGGTCCCCAGGCC
>JAPUIV010000079.1 GCA_027296665.1 Acidobacteriota bacterium
TTCGTTGATCTGAAATTCATGGATTTTCTGGGGATGTGGCAGCACCTCACAATTCCCCGGCACGAACTCAAGGAAGCCTCCTTTCAGGATGGTTTCGGATTCGACGGATCCAGCATCCGTGGATGGAAGGCGATAAACGAAAGCGATATGCTGGTGATCCCGGACCCCGAAACCGTGTTCATCGATCCCTTTTGCGAGATCCCCACCCTAAGCCTCATCGGAAACATCTTCGAACCGATCACAAAGCAAAAATACAGCCGGGATCCCAGGAACATTGCCGCGAAGGCGGAAGCATTCCTGCAATACACCGGTGTGGCTGAGGTGGCCTATTTCGGCCCGGAGGCGGAATTTTTTCTTTTTGATGACATCCGCTTCGACCAGAGAGAAAATTGTGGCTACTATTTCATCGACTCGGTCGAGGGATGGTGGAACAGCGGCAAGCAGGAAGGTCCGAACCTGGGTTTCAAGCCCCGTTTCAAGGAAGGTTATTTCCCCGTTCCGCCCACCGACAGTCACCACCAGATCCGTTCCCAAATGGTTCTGACCATGGAAGAAATTGGACTCCTGGTGGAGGCGCACCATCATGAGGTCGCCACCGCCGGCCAGATGGAGATCGATCTGAAATATTCCACCTTGCGCCAGTCGGCCGACAACGTGATGAAGTACAAGTACGTGGTCAAAAACACAGCCCGAAAATATGGAAAGACCGTCACTTTCATGCCGAAACCTCTGTTCAATGACAATGGTTCCGGCATGCATACCCACCAGAGCCTCTGGAGCAAGGGGAAACCGCTGTTCGCCGGCGATGGATACGCCGGTTTGAGCGAGATGGCCATGCATTACATTGGCGGTCTTCTGCGGCACGCTCCATCCATCATTGCGTTCGCGGCGCCGACCACCAACTCCTTCAAACGACTGGTCCCGGGGTACGAGGCGCCGGTGAACCTGGCCTATTCGCGTCGAAATCGATCGGCTGCCGTCCGCATCCCGATGTATTCGAATAGCCCGCAATCGAAACGGGTCGAATTCCGGCCCCCCGATCCCTCCTGCAATCCCTACCTCGCCTTTTCGGCCATGCTGATGGCCGGCCTGGATGGAATTGAAAACCGGATCGATCCCGGGGAAGCCATGGATAAGGACATCTACGGGCTGGGGCCGCAGGAGCTGGCGAAGGTCCCCTCCCTTCCCAAAAGCCTCGAGGGTGCCCTGGAGGCTCTCCGGAAAGATCATGAGTACTTGCTCAAGGGGGATGTCTTCACCGAGGACGTCATCCAGACCTGGATCGATTTCAAGTTGACCCGGGAAGTGGCCGAGGTGCAACTCCGCCCACACCCCTATGAATTCTCCCTGTATTATGACATTTGAGGGGGAGGGGTTCCCCGGCTGCCAGCGCCATGAATAATCCAGCCTAAATCTCAAGGAAGGGGCAATGCCGGGGACCCCCGGGCCGAAAAATCGATCGGTTTGGGAAATCCTCGAGGATCGGAAATCTGCCTCGAAAAGAATGGAGGCGATCCGGACCTGTCGATCCCTGAAATCCGATCTTGTCGATTTTCTGTGGGAACGGTTGGCCGAGGTACCCGATCCGGATCAGGCGTTGAGGAACCTGGAGAAGCTTGCCGCTTCCCCCAGGTTTCCCGCGGCCCGGGAACTCCTGAACAGGATTCTCCTCCTGTTCGGCACCAGTCAGTATCTATCAGATATTCTCCTGCATAATCCCGAATGGATCGCATGGTTGGGCAGACGAGATTGCCTGGAAGGCCGAAAAACCCGCGAGGACCTTGAGCAGGAACTCGCGCAGTTTCACTTTCGCGCCTCCACCCGGCAGGATCGGACCCTTCTGCGCCAGTTCAAAAACCGGGAATACCTTCGCATCGGCCTGCGGGATTTCCTGGGGACGGCAGATCTGTCGGAAACAACCCAGGAGCTTTCCGATCTTGCCGACATCCTTCTCGAGAAGGCCCTTTTGTTGACTTATCAGGCGTTGCAGCAGCGATACGGCCGGCCGCAGTTCATCGACCCCCAGGGCAGGCTGGTTGATTCCACCTTCGCGGTGATCAGCCTGGGAAAATTGGGCGGCCGCGAGTTGAACTACAGTTCCGACATCGACCTGTTGTTCCTGTTCTCCGAGGAGGGGGAAACCTCCGGCCAGAGGGATACTCCCGGCTCCCTCCTATCCAACCGCCAGTGGTTCACACGGTTGGCGGAGGGGATCATCGAGCGGATCTCCTCCGTGGGGCCGACCGGACACGTATTCCGGATTGATATGGAACTGCGGCCCGGTGGCAGGGACGGAGAGCTGATCCATTCCCTTCGATCGGCCCTTACCTACTATCAGGTGTGGGGAAAGGGATGGGAAAGACAAGCGTTGTTGAAGGGGCGTTTCTCCGCGGGGGATGAAATTCTTGGGCGGAAATTCCTGGAGGGGGTTTCGGCGATCATTCACGGGGATATCCAGCAGACCGCTTTCGCCCAGGAGGTGGCCCGCATCCAGCAGAGGCAGCAAGAACGCCTCTCGGAAGAGGAAAAGTCCCAGGAACTCAAGCACGGGCCCGGGGGGATGCGGCAACTGGAACTCTCGGTCCAGGCCCTGCAATTGATTCACAGCTTTCAGGATCCTTGGCTCCGCGAAGGGAATACCCTTCGCGCACTGCACCGTCTTTCGGACAAGGGGCTGATCTCCATCGAGCAGCACGAGACCCTTGCCCGGGCGTACGTGTTCCTGCGTACGGTGGAACACCGCCTCCAACTGCATGCCAATCTCCAGACCTTCCGGTTACCCGGCGATTCCGGTAGGCTCCGGATCCTGGCCCGTTCCCTGGGCTACCGGGACGGGCCACTTCGAGGGGAGAAAAAACCGTTCCTGGACGACCTGGGCGACCACCGCCGTTTCATCACCACCTTTTTCCGATCGGTACTGGGCTCTCGCGCACAGGTGGCGGGAAACAACCTCCTGCTCGATGAAATGACATCGGAATCACTCCGAAACGAATTGGCGCAGTACGGCTTCCCGGATCCCGAGGTGGTCCTGCGCCCCCTGAATTCAATTCGCAGATCCCTTCTCAAGTTCCGGAACTGGGATGAGGGCGGCGGCATGATCCGGCGCTCTACCCCCGGACTGCTCCGGATCCTGGCGGGCGCAGCCTACCCCATGCGGGGTTGGAAGAACTTCGATCGGTTCCTGACCGCCCTATCCAGGTTAACCGATGAGTCCCAGAGGTTTTTTCTCCGGTGGGAAAACTGGATCCCCCTGGTCGACCTCCTGGCGCGGAGTGACCTGATGGCTAGCCTCCTGATCCATCAACCGGACGTCCTGCAGGAATTACCGGCGGGGGCGGAAATTCTTGGCCGTCAGGGCCGCCGGCAAATGGAAGCCTCCCTGCGTGAGGTCTGCGGGAAGGGGACCGCCGAGGCGGGAAAGGCCCTATGCCGGTTCCGGCGGCGGGAAATGCTCAGGATTGGATTTCGCGATCTTCATGGCAGGGAAGGGATCCGTTCGATTCAGCGCTCTCTCTCCCTGCTGGCCGAGGTGATCCTTTCAGAGGCGTTGTTTCTCGCCAACCAGGAGGTTTTGGGGCCGCGGAAGGCACGGCGCCGGGGGCCGCCTGGCTTCGGTATTCTTTCTCTGGGCCGGCTGGCCACCCGGGAACTCGGATACCTTTCCGATCTCGACCTTGTCTTCTTGCGGGAGGAATCCTCCCATCCTTCGTTTCCTTTCCATAACGAGCATCAACAGGTTGCCGAACGACTGATCCAGATCCTCTCCACCATAACGCAGGAGGGATTCCTGTACGAAATCGATCTGCGTCTTCGCCCCTCGGGTGGCGAGGGAGAACTGATCCCCACTCTGGGCCATTTCCTCGATTATTTCGACACCCAGGCCGAGATCTGGGAACGGCAGGCCTTTCTCCGATGCCGTCCCGTGGCCGGTGAATCGGCCCTGATGAAACGGGCGATCGACGGGCTCCGTTCCCGATTGCCCTGCAATCAAGACCCACGAACCCTGGCCGGGTCGATCTCCGAGACCCGGGACCAACTGGAAGCAACATCGGCGCCGGCGGGGACCAGATTGGACCTGAAGTTCGGCCGGGGGGGAATGGTGGAGATTCTCTTCTTGCTGCAATTCCTGCAACTCGCTTCCCGGGAGTTCACCCTTCTGCGCGGCGATCCTCCTGCCCTTCTGGCCGCTTTCCGGCGCAACGGAACCCTTTCGGAGGAATCTTATCGTCTGCTCCAATCCGGATACCGGTTTTTCCGGAACCTGGAACATGCAATCCAGTTGATCACCGGCAATCGTTCTGACAAGGTTTCCCTCAGCGGTTCCCTCCTGCCGGAATTGGCGTTGGCGCTCGATATCGATGGCGGCGACCAGGTTCTTCCCAAATTGGAAGAATTTCGGTGGAAGATTCGCCGCCTGTACGAGACCACCCTGAAGATCCTTTAGCGCGGCGAGGAGGCGATTTCGAATTCGATCCGGACGGATTCGGAGAGATTCCCAGCCCGGTCGATGGCTTGAAGCAGAAGGAGATGCTTGCCAGGGGTCAACCTGTCGTGAGGTTGGCAGAAGGCTTTGCCTCGATCCGGATCAAATTCGGAAAGACATTTTCTTCCATCCAGATCAAACCGCACACCATCCCAATCGAGCCCTTTTCCGGCATCCTGGACCGAAGCCCAGAATTTGCCCTGCCAGTTCCATTCGAGCCGCGCTCCCGTGACGGGGAAATGCCGGCCGATCTCCGGCCGACTGTCATCCTCCAGCAGGGCATAGGTCCCGCCCCGGCGGATCCATACCCGGTCGAACTCGCCCCGATCGGGGTCTATCGGTCCCAGGAAACTCCAGGACTTTCGCTGCCTGCTCCATCGAAAGATTCCCAGCCGCTTCCCGTTGCTTAAAGGTGGAATCGGTTTCATCCGGAGTTCCACCGGTTTGCGGAATACCAGTCCATCGGGCTGGATCCGGACAACGCCTGCACGGACAGGCAGGTTTCCCCGGTCTGGAACTGTTTCTGTCCGCAGTGCCAATATTTCAGGCCCGAACAATGCCTGCACGGGGAAGGCCAGACGGGCACCGAACGCCTTCCAGACGGCCGGTTCCCTGCCATCCGGGCGAAACAGCTGGAGAGGCAGGAGAAGGGAACCGGCCGGGTGACCGGGTATCAGGATCTCGACGCCGGCGGGAGAAGTTGAGATCATCTCATTCGCGATGGAAACGGAATAACCATTCTCGACCCAGGTGGAATCCAGGTCGACCGGGCCGGAGCCGATCCGCACTCCGGGAGGCGTAGCCAAAGCTGGTTGCAAGCGAAACCGGAGATCCGCTCCCCTACCAATCGGTTGCCAATCCCACCCGGGAACGGGGCCGAGGGCAGGGGAGAGATGTTTCGATGGGGGCGCACCCTGTCCCTTCAAGAGAGAAGGAACCCACAGGGAATGAAAATTTCCCGCGCGCAGGCGGGCCCGCAGGAAAATTGAGTCCTGGGGGGTGGGGTGGGGGAAAGGTGCGCGGAAGGGACTCGGGGGAAACCGGGAGGGCATAGTCAGGGCTTGAAACTGGCCTTCCCTGCCGACGGCGAACTCCACATCCAGGGAGATCGTCTCTCCCATCAATGCCGCTATATCCTCGCCGGACCCTGGCAGTAATTGGTAGGAGATCTCGAGTTCATGTTCCAGGCGCCGCACCTCCAACCCGGCGAGCCGGGGCGCCTTCCCGGTGGAAACCTCGAGTTGGCCGCGGGAGCGATTTCCGGCCGAGTCGGTCGATTCGAACCACAGCGTTCTCCGCCCAGGCTCCGCCGGATCGATGATGCCGGTCCCGCGGGCCAGCACGTTCCTTTCCTGGCGGAACAGGCGATAGGTGTACATGGTGGGAGAGAACCGGCTGGTGTCGAGGTCGAAGACAAGTCCTGCCAGCGGGTTCTCCGAAAAATCAAAGGACTCCAGATCGAGTTCGAAGTTGATCTGATCGTCCATTCCCGCCCGGAGCCGGCTCAAACCGAGCTTGTGCCCGGACGCTCCGGGATCGGTGGCTTGCAGGGAGGCCCGGAAGGGCCCCTCGAGAAAGGGAATCGAATCAGAGGAGTAGATCCCGTCCCGCAGCCGCAGGGGAATTAGAGCTTTTCGTAAATGGCCGTCGAGAAAACTGGAGGGACTCGCAGCCTCGAGGATGAGGAGTTTCATGACCGGCGGGTCGGCATCGTGCTGCCACCCGGGAACCCGGCGGATAGGGTCAACCGGCCGGTTTTTGGGGTCGCGAAGTTCGAAATGAAGATGTGGTCCCCCGGCGCCGGTCTGTCCCGACCAACCGAGGAGCTGGCCGCGGGTGACCGGAAGGGGAGGGGACAGGAAGATATCTCCGGGAAAATGGTCTCCGGTCTGCCTCCTGCGGTGGGCCAGGAGATCCTCCAGGTGGAGCCGGGAATTCTCCAGGCGGTCGAGATGGGCGTAAACCGTCACCCACCCGTCTGCATGGCGCAGGTAGACCGCCTTGCCATACCCGCGCCATTGCACCTTCATGCGGAATAGCTCGCCCGCATCCGCGGAGAAGACCCTTTTCCCGGTCTTTCCCCCGGTAGAGATATCGATGCCGCCGTGAAAGTGGTCGACCCGGTACTCCCCGAAACTTGCGGAAAGGTCTCCACGGGTTTCCAGGGGCCATGACAGATCGGATGGCGAGAAGACGGCGGCCGGGGGATGGGGTGGGATTAATGCGAGGATCAGCGCGGGCAGGAACCTCCGAAATGATGAATTCAACCGGACACCTCGGACCGAACTCCTTTCCTTCCGGCCCCCGATTCCTTGACAATCCGGAAGGATACATATTACCATTCGATCCTTCTTTTATTCGCTGTTTCGATTCCAGTCGGCAGGAATTTTCCGGTTTCTCATGTCCAAAGATCCGTTTAAAGACTATAAAATCCGCTTCAAAGCCGGTGAGAAGATCTTCCAGCAGGGAGATGTGGGAACGGAAATGTACATCGTCCGGACCGGATCTGTTCAAATTATCCGCGAATTCGCCGGGAAAAAGGAGAAATTATCCCTCCTGGAAAAGGGTGATTTTTTCGGGGAGATGGCGGTTCTGGAAGGGTCTCCCCGGACCGACAGCGCCAGTGCGGCGGAAGAGACGGAGCTCGTTCGAATTCATAGCGCGATTTTCGACAGGATGATTCGGCGCAACACCGAAATCGCCGTCCGGATGATCCTGAAACTTTCCCGGCGGGTGGAGGACGCAAATGCCCGCTTGCAGGATGTATTGCAGAAAGTC
>JAPUIV010000008.1 GCA_027296665.1 Acidobacteriota bacterium
CAGTGGACCTCGACCAGGACCCCGTCGGCCCCGACGGCCGCCGCGGCGCGCGAGAGCGGCACGACCATCGACCGCTTGCCCGAGCCGTGGCTGGGATCGACCAGGATCGGCAGATGGCTCATTCGGTGCACCGCCGGCACCAGGCTGAGGTCCAGGGTGTTGCGGGTATGATCGGAAAAGGTGCGAACCCCCCGTTCACATAGGAACAGGTTGTAATTTCCTTCTGAATAGATATATTCCGCCGCCATCAGGAGTTCATCCAGGGTTGCCGACATGCCCCGTTTCAAAAAAACGGGAAGCCGGGAGCGGCCCGCCGCCCGGAGCAGGGAGAAGTTCTGCATGTTGCGGGCGCCGATCTGGATCACATCGGCATACTGCTCCACCAGGTGAAGACTCTCGGCATCCAACGCCTCGGTGACCACCGGCAGCCCGGTCTCCTCCCTGGCCTTGGCCAGGATGCGCAGACCTTCCTCCTGCAATCCCTGGAAGGAATAGGGGGAGGTGCGCGGCTTGAAAGCCCCTCCCCGTAATAGGTGCGCACCTGCTTCCTTGACGAGAGAGGCGATCCGGAGGGTCTGCTCCTCGCTCTCCACGGCACAGGGCCCGGCGATGATGGTGAACCGATCGGACGAGATGGTCACATCACCGATCTGGACGACGGTATTCTCCTTCTTGACCTCCCGGCTCACCAGTTTGTACGGTTTGGTCACCGGAATGGTCTCCTTGACCCCCGGGAGGGATTCGAACACGGCGGAATCGACCATCCCGCGGTTCCCGGTGACCCCGATGGCGGTTCGCTGCTCCCCGGGGATGGGGTGGGCCTTCAGGCCGAACGATTCGACCTTTTCGATGACCTTCCGGACCTCCTCCTCGGAGACCCCCAGTTCCATCACGATAAGCATGCTATTGGCAATCCACTATGGAAAAAATCCAGTAATTGTGGGATGATACTCCACGGTACGACCCCGATCAACCGGGCGTCCGGGAGATCGCGTGTCAAACCTGGATCCACAACGGTTGACAGGCCTTCGCCCCCTTTTTTATACTGAAGGTTCATCTGGAGTTATGCGATCGGCGATGGGGTCATCCCGATCCCGTCAGGCCTTTAGGCGCGTAGCTCAGTGGGAGAGCGCTACCTTGACACGGTAGAGGCCAGCGGTTCAATCCCGCTCGCGCCTACCAGGGATTTTGAGTCGTTCGCGTGAGGAACGGTTGAAATGGCGACCATTCAGGTTCATTGGCCCGACGGCACCAAGGGGAACTTTCCCGCCGGGACGGGATTGGAAGAGGCGGCTCGGGACTGGAACCCCAAAAAGGCCCGTCGCGCCTTCGCCGGGAAGATCGACGGAAAGGTCGTCGACATCTATACCCGGTTGACGAAGGATTGTGAGCTGGATCTGGTTTTGCCGGAGGATCCGGAAGGACTCGAAGTGTACCGGCACAGCACCGCCCATCTTCTGGCCCACGCCGTCAAGGAGATCTTCCCCGCCGTTCAGATCGGAATCGGTCCGGTAACGGTGGATGGTTTCTTCTACGATTTCGAAAAGGAGAAACCCTTCATTCCCGAAGATCTGGAGAAGATCGAAGCCAGGATGCAGGCGATCATCGACAAGAACCTTCCCATCCGCCGGGTAGAGAAAAAAAAGGCCGAGGCCCGCGACTACTTCCGGGCCCAGGGTGACCTCCTCAAAACCCAACTGGTCGAGGAGAAGGGTGGTTCCACCGTTTCCTGTTACCAGCAGGACGGCTTCCTCGATTTCTGTCTCGGACCCCATCTCCCTTCCACCGGCAGGATCAAGGCGTTCAAGCTGCTGAGCATCGCGGGGGCCTACTGGAAAGGATCGGAAAAGAACCAGATGCTCCAGAGGATCTACGGTACGTCGTTCCCCAAGCCGGAGCAGCTGCGCGAGTTTCTCCGCCTCCGGGAGGAGGCAAAGAAGCGCGACCACAGGAAACTGGGTCCCGCCCTCGATCTGTTCAGCGTGCAGGAGAAAGCCGGCGCCGGCCTGATCTTCTGGCATCCGGCAGGAGCCCGGGTGCGGATGCGCCTCGAGGAGTACTGGAAGGAAGAGCACGCCAAGCGGGGTTATGAGTTCGTTTATACCCCTCACTTCGCGCGGGACGAATTGTGGAGAAAGACCGGGCATTTTGATTTTTACAAGGAAAACCTGTACACCTTCAAGATCGACGGCGAAGGGTATGTCATCAAGCCGATGAATTGCCCCGGCCATATCCTCATTTACAAGAGCAAGCGGCGGAGCTACCGCGAGCTTCCGATCCGGTTTGCCGAACTCGGCACGGTGTACCGCTATGAGAGATCAGGGGTGCTGCACGGCACCATGCGGGTGCGCGGCTTCACCCAGGACGACGCCCACATTTTCTGCACCCGGGACCAGATCCTCGAAGAGATTGTCGGCGTCATCGATCTCACCAAGTCGTTTCTCAGTGTTTTTGGATACAAGGATTACGAAGTCGATCTCAGCATCCGCGACTCCGACCATCCGGAAAAGTACGCCGGGGGTGACGAGGACTGGAAGATGGCCGAAGAAAGCTTGGTGCGGGCCCTCGAACAGACAGGGTTGCCCTTCCGGCGCATGCCGGGTGAGGCGGTCTTTTACGGCCCCAAGATTGACATCCGCATGCGGGACGCCCTGGGGCGCAGCTGGCAGTGCCCCACCATCCAGTTCGACTTCAATCTTCCCGAGCGCCTGAACGTAACCTACACCACCCCGGAGGGGAGCGAACAACCGGTTGTGATGATCCATCGGGCCATCTTCGGGTCGTTGGAACGGTTCTTCGGAGGGTTGATCGAGCATTTCGGAGGAGCCTTTCCCGTGTGGCTGGCCCCGGTCCAGGCGATCCTGCTGCCGATCACCGACCGCACCATAGACTATGGCCGGCGGGTGGCCGAAAAACTTCGCGCCGAGGGAATCCGGGTTGAAGTGGACGCAAAAAACGAGAAGATTGGCCAGAAGATCAGGCAGGCGCAGTTGCGAAAGATCCCCTTCATGCTGGTGATTGGAGACCGCGAGGAGAAGGATGAAACCGTTGCGGTTCGAAACCGCTTCGAGGGGGATCGGGGAAGCTCCAGCGTTGCCGACTTCGTTTCCTATCTCCATGAACTGGTAGATGCAAAGGCTTTGACTCCTTAATTGAAGGATTACAATCATCCTGTGGTACCGGCCCATCCGGGGGACCACAATTCCCAGGAGGTGAAATCGTTCGAGATCGAGTAATCGTTCAGGATCGAACCCGGGTGAATGAACGCATCCGCGCAAGGGAGATTCGGGTCATCGGCGAGGAAGGGCAACAACTCGGGATCTTGACCCCCGAAGAGGCTCTCCGGATGGCCAAGGAACTGGACCTGGATCTCGTCGAGGTCGCCCCGAATGGTTCCCCTCCGGTTTGCCGGATAATGGATTACGGGAAATTCAAGTTTCAGAAGAGCAAGAAGGCCCACGAGGCAAAAAAGAAACAAAAGGTCATCCACATCAAGGAGGTCAAGTTCCGCCCCAAGACCGACGAGCATGATTACCAGTTCAAGAAGAACCACGTGCTCAGATTCCTGTCCGAGGGAAAGAAGGTCAAGATTTCGGTAAGGTTCCGGGGGCGGGAAATCGTTCATTTGGATTACGGGCGCCGGATTCTCGACCGGCTCAAACTAGAGATCGGCGACGGCATGATCGTGGAACAGCAACCGAGAAAAGAAGGCAGGTTCCTCGACATGGTCATCGCACCCAAGGCCAAGAATTAACCCCGGGGACACGGAACCGCGGGAATCCGGAAAGGGCAAAGGACAATGCCGAAACTGAAGACACATCGGGGCGCGGCCAAACGTTTTCGAAAAACCGCCGGGGGAAAGATCAAACGTAGCCATGCTTTTACCAGTCACATCCTTACCAAAAAAAGCACCAAGCGAAAACGGAAGCTCGACCGTGAGTGCCTGGTCGACAAGAGCGATTACAAACGGGTCCTGGAAATGCTTCCGTTCGACTGAGCGATGGAAAGGGACCGATTCACCGGCCCCTTTCCCTAGGAGGTAGAAACGTGCCAAGAGTTCGAAGAGGCTTCAAACGCCACCACCGCAGAACCAAGATACTCAAGCTCGCCAAGGGTTTCTGGGGCGCCCGGAGGCGCCTCTACAAAACGGCCAAGGAGGCGGTCGATCACGCAATGCTTTACGCCTACCGGGACCGGAAGGTTCGGAAGCGTCAATTCCGCCGTCTCTGGATCACCCGTATCGGCGCCGCCGCCCGCATCAACGAGATGTCCTATGGAACCTTCATGGGAGGGCTGCGGACCGCCGGGGTGGAAATGGACCGGAAAACCCTCTCGGAAATGGCCATTACCGATCCGGAGGGATTCTCGCGCCTCGCAGGCCTTGCCCGGGAGACCCTGGCTCGGTAGCCTGGAAACTGGTGATGGTCACGGAATGGAAAACAAGATCCGTCAAATCAAACAATCCTTCGAGGAGGATCTGAGGGCAGCCCTCCCGACCGGCCGTCTCGCGGATATCCGGATCAAATACCTGAGCCGGCGGCAGGGCATGATTCCTTCCCTCCTGCAGGAATTCCGCGGCCTCCCCTCCGAACAGAAACCTGCCATTGGCCGCAGCCTCAATCATCTGAAACAACATATTGAAGAGGAGATCCGGAAGGGGGAGAACCACGCCCGCACGGCGGACAGATTCCGGCCGCAGGAAGACTTCGACATCACCCTGCCGGGAGTTCCCCCCGCACTCGGATCGATCCATCCCATTTCCCAGATCCAGGAAATCCTGGAAGGAATTTTTCTGGAGATGGGATACTCCATTGAGGAAGGGCCCGAGGTGGAGACCGACTTTTACAACTTCGAGGCGCTGCATATGCCGAAAGATCACCCCGCCCGGGATATGCAGGACACCTTCTATCTGCCGGGCGGATTGTTGCTGCGGACCCATACCTCCCCGGTGCAGATCCGCACGATGAAAAAGCAGCGCCCCCCCCTGAAGATCATCGCGCCGGGAAAAGCCTTCCGGAGGGATTCCGACATCTCCCACTCCCCCATGTTTCACCAACTGGAGGGACTGGTGGTGGATGAGGGGATCACCTTCGGCGATCTCAAGGGGACCCTGGAACACCTCTGCCGGGCGGTTTTCGACGAGGGAACGCGGGTGCGCCTGCGCCCGAGCTACTTTCCCTTCGTGGAGCCCGGCGCCGAATACGATATCAGTTGCCTGGTCTGCGACGGGAAAGGCTGCCGGAGTTGCGGCTCGACCGGTTGGCTGGAAATGGGAGGGGCCGGAATGGTTCATCCGGAGGTGTTCCGGACGGTGGGGCTCGATCCCGAGAAATTTTCCGGGTTCGCATTCGGCCTCGGCATCGACAGGATCGCGATGCTCCGGTACGGCATCGATGACATCCGTTTGTTTTTCGAAAATGACATCCGCTTCCTGCGGCAGATCCAGGACTGCGGAGGGTACTAGAATCGGTGCGAATTGCCTTTGAATGGATCCGGGAATACGCTCCCGTCGGGTGCAAACCGGCGGAGCTGTCGCGGCTGTTGACCTCGGCGGGCCTGGCGGTGGAACGGCTCGAAAAGGTGGACGGTATCCACACCATGGAAATCGATGTCACCACCAACCGCCCCGATTGCATGAATTTGTACGGCATCTGCCGGGAATCGGCCGCCCATTCCCGGACCCGGCTGCGGCCCATCCGCCCCCGGATCCGGGAGAGCGGACCGCGGCTCTCGGGTGAGGTGGGCATCGAAGTCCGCGTTCCGGAGCTCTGCCCCCGGTACAGCGCCCGGGCAATTTTCGGGATCCGGGTGGTTCCTTCCCCGGAATGGATCCGGAAACGGCTCGTGACCATGGGGATTCGCCCCGTCAATCTCATCGTCGATGTAACGAACTACGTCCTGATGGAGATCGGCCAGCCGCTGCACGCCTTCGATCTGGATCTCATCGACGGGCGGCGGATCGTGGTGAGAAAGGCCCGGCGCGGGGAACGGATCACCACCCTGGACGGGATCGAAAGAAAATTGCCGCCGGAGACACTGGTCATCGCCGACGCCAGCCGGGCGGTGGCGATTGCCGGGATCATGGGTGGGCAGGAAACGGAGATCCGCGCCACGACCAGGAACATTCTTCTGGAAAGCGCCTATTTCGACCCGCGCTCGATCCGGAAAACCGCCAGGAACCTGGGACTCCACACCGAGGCCTCGCACCGGTTCGAACGGGGCGCCGATATAGAGATCACCCGCCTGGCCCTCGATCGTTGCTGCGAAATTCTTCTGGAAGCCGGCAAGGGCGAGATCGCCCGGGGCTGCCTCGATGCATACCCCCGGCGCCGGAAACCGAAACGGCTCAAGTTGAGATCGGCGCGGATCGCGCATCTGCTGGGCGACCCGATCCGGGTTCCGGAAATGGCGAGATCGCTGCGGGCCCTCGGGTTCACCGTGTACAAGCAGGATTCCGCCTCCCTGTCGGTGGGAGTCCCCTCCTTCCGGAGCGACATCGACGAAGAGGTGGATCTGATCGAGGAAGTCGCCCGCTGCCGGGGCTACGACCGGATCCCTTCCCGGCTCCCGATCCTTCCCGGGCAGGCGCAGTCCCGCAGCCGGACCGGCCGGTCGATCCGGCGGGTCAAGGCAATCCTGAGCGCCCTCGGATACCAGGAAGCGATCAATCTTTCGATGGTTGATCCCGCCCTGGAAGAAAAGATTTCCGGCCCGCCCGGCGATCGGGTCGAGATCACCAATCCGATCTCCGAACGGGCCTCGGTCCTGCGCCGATCGTTGCTGCCCGGACTCTTGCAGAACCTCGCCTTCAACGGGAACCGGGGAGTCCGGGATTTGAAGATGTTCGAATTGGGCAAGGTGTTCCGGATGCCCCCTTCCGGTAAAGTACCGGAAGAAAACAACAGCCTCGGCATCGCCGTCATCGGCCGGGCCGATCCGGCCCACTGGAGCCGGAAACCAGCCTCCTACTCCCTGTTCCACCTCAAGGGTGTCCTCGAGACCCTGCTGCGACGGCTCGGTCTTCAAAAAGTCGAATTCCGTCCGGCCGCGCACCCGGTACTGGGAAACGGCCGCCTGGCGGAGATCCTTGTCTCCGGAAAGGTGCTGGGAATTCTGTGCCGGCTCCCGGCCGGACTCACCGAACCGTTCGGGATCGAAGCGGAGTCCCCCGTTCATTGCGCCGAACTCAACCTCGACCGGTTGCAGGAATGTTCGTTCGGAACCATCCGGTACCGTCCGGTCTCCCGGTATCCCGCCATACGGCGGGATCTCGCCCTGGTGGTCGATTCCGGCCAGTCCTTCGCCGATATCGAGAGGGAAATCCGCGATGTCGACGGCGAAAGGATCGCCGCGGTGGAGATCTTCGACCGGTACCGGGCGAAGGATCTGCCCGATGGGAAGGTGAGCCTGGGTGTTCGTATCCAGTACCAGCATCCGGATCGAACTTTCCTGAAAGAAGAGGTTTCCTTGCTTGAGGAACAGATCCTGTTTCGATTGAAGTCCAAGTTCGGAATCACCCTGCGCGGAGGCATTGATGCCAATTAATTTTGACACCTTACAGAACCTGGCAGGAAAGATACGGGAAGCAGAGGCGTTGATCCGGCAGCTCCGGGAGGAGAACAATGATCTCCGGCTTCAACTGGAGCGGTATCAATCCGGGGAGATTCCGGCGGTACCATTCCGAGCGGAGATGGAGCAACAGTCGAGGATCCGGACCAGTGTCCATCGAGTGCTGAACCTTCTCGACCGAATTGAACACTGACCTCCGATCCATAGAAATTTCCACAGGGGCCGCCCCCCCCCGGAGGATGACCGATGGAAACCAAGAATCACATGGTGCAAGTGGAAATCTTCGGACAGAGTTATAATCTCAAAGGGGATGCCGATCCAAAATATATCAATGAACTCTCCGATTATGTCGATCAGAAAATGAGAGAGGTATCATCGGCCACCCCGACGGTGGAATCATTAAAGATTGCGATTCTTGCGGCGCTGAACATCGCGGATGAAACCCGGCGCCAGACCGATGAACGGGACATCCGGGAAAAGGAAGTAAACAAAAAACTGGAAAGTCTGCTGGAAGGCCTGAGCCGGTGCCTGGATGCGAACCGGGAACCTGGCCAGGACCAGGACGGGGCTCGCCTCTCCCCCTAGGTGAGAAGGTATTGACCCCGGCACAAGGAGTGGAATATCATTCAAATTGGTGAATTTCCCTGCTCGGCTCGTGATGGAGTGGTTGTTTTTGAGCCAACACATCTTTTATGGGAAGCCCAGTCTATTCATGGTGTGCGAACCTCCCTCGAGGAGGGGGCCTGAAGTGAAAGCAGGCGTCCCGACCTGGTAAGCCAGGTTCAAAAGATCCGTTCCACACGGCTTTGTGGGGATTCACCAATAATCTTGATCTTCCCCGCCGTCCCGGATGGCGGTACCCTCCAGTGCGTGACTTCCCGTTTCTTCCCTTGCCCGGAAACCTCCCAAAGATTTGATGCCGAGGCGCTGCGCCGAGGTCGGGAGGATTCCTTAAATGGAATCGATTCACATGATCGCGCTGGGAGCCGCCGGGGTCGCGGTCTTTCTGGCCGATTTTTTCCTGCATAAACGGATTGCCCGGCGGATGGTGGAGCGGGCGCGCCTCGATACGGCGAAAGGAATGGAAAAAGCCCGGGAGGAGACCGAGACCTGGCGCCGGGAAGCCCGTCTCGAGGCCAGGGAAACCCTGGAGGCCTCCCAACGGAACTTCGAGAAACAGACGCGGGATCGGAACCGGAGCCTGGAAGGCAGGGGGAAAAGACTGGATGACAGGGAAAGGAATCTGGACCGCAAGGCGTCCCTTCTCCAGGAGAAACACAAGGAGGTTGAGAAAGTTCAGGCCTCCCTGGAGGAGGACCGCAACCGCCTGAAGAGCCACGATGGGGATCTCGAGAAACGGATCGAAGAGCAAACCCGGAGGCTGGAGCAGATCGGCGGGATGACCTCGGTGGAAGCCAAGCAGGAACTCATGCGGGACCTGGAGTCGGAAGCCCGTGAGGAAGTCGCCCAGACCATCAAGAGGATCCAGGAGGAGGCCCGGGAGAAGGCCGACGAGCAGGTCCGGTGGATCTTCGCCAACAGTCTCCAGAAGGTTCCCAGCAATGAAATCAATGATAACTTGACCTGCCAGGTCCCCATTCCCAACGACGAGATGAAAGGCAGGATCATCGGCCGGGAAGGCAGAAACATCCGCGCGATCGAAATGAACACCGGCGTGGACATCATCGTCGACGACACCCCCGGCACCATCGTGATCTCCACCTTCGACCCCTTGCGCCGGGAAATGGCCCGGATCGCCATCGAGAAACTGATCGAGGACGGCCGCATCCACCCGGCCCGGATCGAGGAGGTCACCACCAAGGTCCGGGAGGAGATCGGGCAACGGATCCAGGAGTGGGGCGAGACCGCGGCCTACGAGCTCGCGGTGCCGAACCTCCACCCGAAACTGATCCGCCTGGTTGGCACTCTCAAATACCACGGCAGGATCGGGCAGAACCTTCTGGCCCACACCATGGAGGTGGCGCACCTCGGAGAGGCGCTCGCCCTGGAACTGAACGTGAATCCCGATACGGTGAAAAGGGCCGCCTTA
>JAPUIV010000080.1 GCA_027296665.1 Acidobacteriota bacterium
GGTTTCCCCGCGTAGCCGGGATTGAGCTTGGTGATGGGCCGCTCCCGCTCGAGCCGGCTGCCGTTTCGGCGGGCCGCGAACCACTGCGGCGGGCGGGAGCGGCCCATCACCCTGTTGCCGTCGCGTGAAACGGCCCAATTATCAATGTTCGCGGCGTGGGTAAAGTTCATCTCCTTCTTCCGCCAACCGTCACGGCCGCGGATATATTGGGCCGGACGGTTTCGCACACCGTCGGCCAGAAGGACAAGGATCCCTCCGGGCACGGGGAGATAATCGCCCCGTCCCAATCCCCGATCCCAGTCGAGATCGACCTGGAAGGACAGGCGTTTGTCGAGTGCGTAGAAGTGCAGTTCGGAAATCGTTGCCATCCGGTATACCGGGTGGCGGGTGAATTCGTTGACCAGATAGAATCCGGTCGAATCGGGGGCCCATCGAACCGAGACCGGAAGAAGAACGCCCGCTTCGAACAGCCTGGTCATGGCGCCGCTCTCCAGATCGACAAGGAATGTGTGGGGAGGCTGTTTCTGATCGAACTGGTACGAGAGGCTCTGCTGCGCCGTCACCACGGCATGCTTGCCGCCGGGAGAGACCGACAACGAATCGATCCAGTCCCGGTTGCGGGTCAGGCGATCGACCGAGTTGTTGCCGATGGCGACCCGGAACAGGCGAACCGGAGGTTCATGATCGGCGTCGTCCACCACCCGGGTGGTGTCCTTTTTCTCTTTTCTCTTCCGCTCCCATGACGACAACGATTCCGGAGCCAGGACCACCAGACTCTTGGCGTCGATCCATCCGAATGCCTCGACGCTCCGGTCGAAACGGGTCGACGGGTAGGCCTCGCCCCCGCCCACCGGGATCAACCAGACCTGGTTCTTCCCCACCTCCTCCGGTTCGGCGCCGGGAATCGATCGGTTCGAGAGAAAGGCAACCAGCCGGCCATCGGGAGAGAAGGCGGGAGAGGAAACTCTATCGGTGCCCCGGGTCAAGGGAATCGACTTCTCCCCCTCCAGGCGGGTCAGCCACAGGTTGGTTACCCTCTTCTCCTCCCCCTTGACCCGCTTCACTTCGGATCGGACCGATACGGCGAGGCTCCCGTCCGGGGAGATCTCCCAGCCGGAGGCGCTCTCCGCCAGGATGATGTCGTCCTCGGTCCAGGTCCGGCCCGCCCCCGCGCTCGTTTCTTCCGTCCTGCCGGTTCCGGGAGGAAAGAGAGTGAGAAGGAGGGGAAAGAGCAGGTAGAAAGATTTCTTCATCATAGTTTGAACGGTTTCCGCGGTTTGATTGGTACGCCCGGTAGGATTTGAACCTACGACCTGCGGATTCGAAGTCCGACGCTCTATCCGGGCTGAGCTACGGGCGCGCAAAAAAGATTCCGTCGCGATTTCCAGGCCGATTCTACACCGGCAGAGAAAGTGGCGCAACCGGAAGGGAAGAGCCGATCCCGGCCTTCCTCTGACCTTTATCCGTTCCGTTGACAAAACGAGGATCGGGTGAGAAAATGACCGGCGCATCTTCGGGAAAACCATCTACCACCACCCCGGACCGCCGATCCCGGCGCGGAAGAGGCAGAGGAAACATGTCCCGCAAACCGAACGAACGGCTTCATATCGATACGATCCGGACCCTGTCGATCGACGCGGTCCAGAAGGCCGCTTCCGGACATCCCGGCACGCCGATGGCCCTGGCCCCGGTGGTCTATCTCCTCTTTGACCGCATCCTCCGATACAACCCGAAGAACACGGACTGGCCGAACCGCGACCGTTTCGTCCTGTCGGCCGGCCATGCTTCGATGCTGCTGTACAGCGTCCTCCACCTGACCGGTTTCGATCTCCCCCTGGAGGAACTGAAGAATTTCCGGCAACTGCACAGCAAAACTCCCGGGCACCCTGAACACGGCCTAACCCCGGGAGTGGAGACCACCACCGGCCCTCTCGGCCAGGGAATCGGCACCAGCGTCGGCATGGCGATCGCCGAACGCTGGCTGGCCTCCCGGTACAATCGGCCGGATCATGAAATCATCGATTACCGTATCTTCTCGATTTGCAGCGACGGGGATCTCATGGAGGGGATCTCCGGCGAGGCGGCCTCGGTCGCCGGACATCTTGGCCTCGGAAACCTCATCTGGATCTATGACAACAACCGGATCACGATCGAGGGGGAGACCGAACTCGCATTTTCCGAAAATGTCGAAAGCCGCTTTCTGGGATACGGCTGGAAGGTTCAGCATGTTGCCGACGTGAACGACCTCGACCGGCTGGAGGCGGCGCTGCTGGCAACGCGGGAAACTGCCGATCGGCCGAACCTGATCATCGCCGACACCCATATCGCCTTCGGCGCTCCCAACGCGCAGGACACGGCCGGGGCCCACGGCGCCCCTCTCGGCGAGGAGGAGATCCGGCTCACCAAGCAGGGGTACGGCTGGGACCCCGACCGGCAGTTCCATATCCCCGCCGAGGTGCAGAACTGGAAGCTGGAAACCGTGGAGCGGGGCGGGCGATCGGAAAGGAAATGGAAGGAACGATTCACTGCCTATGAAAAGGCGTTCCCCGACCTGGCGGGAGAGTTCGGCAAGATCCAGGAAGGGGGCGCGCCGGCCGGTTTCGAATCGATGCTGCCGCGATTCCCCGCCGATGCGAAGGGGATGGCCAGCCGCGCGGCGGGGGGAAAGGTGCTGAACGCCATCGCCCCGGCCATCCCCTGGCTGGTCGGAGGTTCCGCCGACTTGGCCCCGTCCACCAAGACGATCATCGCCGCGGCCGGCCACATCGGCAGGGACCGGTTTTCCGGGAACAACATGCACTTCGGGATCCGCGAACACGCCATGGGGGCGATCCTGAACGGCATGGCGTTGAGCCGGCTCCGTCCCTATGGGGCTTCCTTCCTGGTCTTTTCCGATTACTGCCGGCCGGCGATCCGGCTCGCCGCCTTGATGGGCCTGCCGGTCATTTACGTGTTCACCCATGACAGCATCGGCCTCGGCGAGGACGGTCCCACCCACCAGCCGGTGGAGCACCTCGCCGCCCTGCGGGTGATTCCGAACCTCGACCTGTTCCGGCCGGGCGACGCGAACGAGACCGCTTTCGCCTGGTGCCAAGCATTGAAGACCACCGACCGGCCGGTCCTGCTCATTTTGAGCCGGCAATCGATGCCGACGCTCGACCGGGATCGCTTCGCCTCCGCCCGGGGCCTCCTGCGGGGAGGTTACGTCCTGGCCGACGCGCCGGGTGATGGGGTTCCGGAGGTGATCCTGATCGGCACCGGTTCCGAACTGCAGCTCTGCGTCGATGCCCACGAAAAACTGACCGGGGAAGGGATCCGTTCCCGCGTGGTCAGCATGCCCTGCCTGAGCCTGTTCGAACGGCAGGATCGGAACTACCGGGAAAGCGTCCTCCCTCCCGGCGTGACGGCCCGCGTCGCCGTCGAGGCCGGATCGGCCCGGAGCTGGGACCGATACACCGGTCTCACCGGCGCCATCCTCGGCATCGATCGTTTCGGCGCCTCCGCGCCTTTCCAGGAACTGATGCGTTCCTACGGCTTCACCGTCGAGCAGGTCCTCGAAGCGGCACGGATGCAGATCCGGAAGAACGGTGCCTGATGAATAACGGCCCCCCTCCCCTGTTCGTCATCTTCGGAGCCTCCGGCGATCTCACCTCCTTGAAACTGATCCCCGCCCTGTTCCGATTGCACCTCAAGAAACGGCTTCCGGAAGGTACCCGGATCGTCGGGGTGTCGCGCACCCCCTTCACCGATGACGCGTTCCGGGAAAAACTGGCCGACCGGATACAATCGGCCGCGGGAAAGGCCTGGGACCGGGGCGCCTGGGATCGGTTCGCCCCTTCCATCCACTATCTCGGGGCCGACGCGACCCGCCCGGAAGAACTACGCAACCTGGAGACGCAGCTCCAAGCCCTGGACGGCAAGGGGCCTTCCCTCTGCGGCCGGGTCTACTACCTGTCGATCTCCCCCACCCTCTACGAGAAGGTGGTGCGCGGGTTGGGAGAGGCGGGAATGGCCCGTGAGATCGGCAGTTGCTGGCGGCGGATCGTGATCGAAAAACCATTCGGGACCGATCGATCCTCGGCCCGGAGCTTGAACCGGGTGGTCCACGAGGCCTTCCAGGAACGGCAGGTATTCCGGATCGATCATTACCTCGGCAAGGAGACGGTGCAGAATCTCCTGGTGTTCCGGTTCGCCAGCGCCATCTTCGAACCGATCTGGAACCGGAACTACATCGACCACGTCCAGATCACCGTGGCGGAGCGGGTGAAGGTGGGCGGACGCGGCGCTTATTATGACCACGCCGGTGTCCTGCGCGACATGTTCCAGAACCACCTGATGCAACTCCTGGCGTTGGTGGCGATGGAAGCCCCGTCCCGTTTCGAGGCCGATGCCTTGCGGAACGAGAAGATCAAGGTGCTGGAATCGATCCGCCCTTTCCATCCGGAGGAGATCGGCCGCCGCCTCGTTCGCGGCCAGTACGAATCCTACTTGCGGGAGAAAGGGGTTGCCGCCGGCTCCCGCACTTCCACCTACGCCGCCCTGCGCTGGGACATCGACAACTGGAGGTGGCAGGGTGTTCCCTTTTATCTCCGATCGGGCAAGGCGCTGGCGCGGCGGGTCAGCGAGATCGTCATACAATTCCGCCATCCCCCGCACCTCCTGTTCGACATCCCCGAGGGGCAGGAGATGACCGGTAACCGCCTGGTCCTCGGAATCCAGCCGGACGAGGGCGTGCACCTGAAGTTTCAGACCAAGGTACCCGATCAGGGAATGGCCATTCAGGACTCCGACCTGGAATTTCATTTCCGGGAGGGACGGCCCGACCAGGC
>JAPUIV010000081.1 GCA_027296665.1 Acidobacteriota bacterium
TTTTCCACCATCCTCAACCGTTCCCGCCGGATACTGGAGCTGCTGCCGATCATGGGAGGCATCGGAATCATCGAAAATGAAACGGGCGAAACGGCGGGGATCGAATGTTTTCCTTCCGAGGATCTGGAACGGGGAGAAGAGGCGCTGTTATGGAAGAGCCGGAAGATGCGTCCCCGGATTCCGTTTTCCCGGTTTCACCTGCTGATCATCGATAGGATCGGCAAGGACATTTCAGGAACGGGAATGGATCCAAAGATCATCGGCCGGCTGGCTCCGGCCGGGAAAACCGCCGCCGGGCCCCGGATCGATCGGATCTACGCGCGCGGCCTGACTCCGGGAAGCGGCGGCAACGCCCACGGGATCGGGTTGGCCGATTTCGTGAGTAAGAACCTGGCCGACAGCGTCGATTGGGAGATCACGCGCATGAACTCCCTGGCGGCGGCGGCGCCGCAACGAAGCCGGCTGCCGCTGGTCATGAAAACCGATAGGGAAGCGATCGACGCCGCCTTCCTGTGTTGCGGGCCGATCGGGATCGGCGGGGCGCGGGTGGTACGGATCCAGGACACCCGGAACCTTCAGGAACTGTGGGTGTCGGAAGCGCTTCTGGAAGAGGCCGGACCCAGAGCCGGCTGGAGCGTGACCGGAAATCCCAGTCCCCTCCGATTCGACCCGCAGGGGAACCTGGCCTGACTCCGGGTCAATCGTTCTTTTCCATCTCCAGGTGGCTGACCGACAGGTAGACATCCTTGTCGGTCGGTGGTTTCCCGCCGGGAAAGACGAAACGCAGAAGCAGCGGCGTCACCAGGGTGGTCACCAGCACCATCACCACCATCACCGAAAAGAGCTCGATTTCGATGATCCCCTGAGAGAGCCCCACCCCGGTCACGATCAACCCGACCTCTCCCCTCGAGATCATGCCGGTTCCCACGCGCAAACTCTCCTTGGCGGAGAAACCGGCCATCATGGCGAAGGAGCCGCAGCCAAGAACCTTGCCGGCGATGGCGACAACGATGATCACCAATGCGAAGGGCATCAAGCCCGATGTCCAGATTTCCCGGCCATTCGCCTGCAGGCCGATATTGATGAAGAAGATCGGCACCCAGACGGTGTAGGTGATCGGGTGTATCCCCTCGTCGATCCTCTGCTTGAACCGGGTCTGGGCGAACAGGACGCCGGCCAGGTAGGCGCCGGTAATGGCCGCCACCTTCCCGAAGTGTTCCGCCGCGAAGGCATACAGGAAGGCGGTCACGACCACGAAGGCCAGCAGCGGCTGGCTCACCGGCAGGCGGGCGATCTTCTCCGAAAGCCAATCGAAGGTCTTGCGGCCCAGAAACCATCCGACGATGAAGAACAGGGTCATCCGAACCAGGATCCAGACCACCTGCATGCCGCCGATACCGCCGGCCTCGCCTCCTCCATGGCCGGGGCCCGCTCCCACGGCGAAAGCGATCACAATCGACAGAACGATGATCCCGAGGACGTCGTCGATGACGGCGGCCCCCAGGATGGTCGACCCCTCCTTGGTTCGCAGGGAACCGAGTTCCATCAGGGTCTGAGCGGTGATGCTGACGCTGGTCGCCGTCAATACGGTCCCGATGAAAACGCTTTCCCACACCGGGAAGCCAAAGGCCAGCGCGACCAGCGCCCCGCCAACGCCGGGAAAGAGGACTCCACCCATTGCCGAGCTGAAGGCGACCTTTCCGACCTTCTTCATCCCCGCGAGATCGGTCTCCATGCCGGCGACGAACATCAGGAGGATGACGCCCAGCTCCGCAAGCACGTTGACGATCTCCGCCGGCGGGGGAAAGTGCCCGCCCTGGGACTGGAACAGGGGGTACTCCAGGATATTGAACACGGTCGGACCGAGGATGAGGCCGGCAGAAATCTCTCCCAGGACCGCCGGCATGCCGAAGCGGTTGGCAATTGATCCTGACACCTTCGCGGCAATGATGATGAGACTGATGAGGAGGAGAAGTTGTAGAACAACGGTCATCGTTTTTTCCCAACCGGATGATGTTTCGAATCCCGCCGATAGTATTTAGCTAACCTCATCCTGTCAAGAAGAAAAGGAGAGGGGGTGTGGTACCATTCGGGACGCATCCCGGAGAATTCAGTTCCCGCCCGCGTGGAGGACAGAGATGGCCAGGCTGTTCGACGATTCCGCTACTCCTCCACGGGAGCCCGGCCGCCCCCTGGCCGACCGGGTCCGCCCTGCCAGCCTGGACGAGTTCCTCGGTCAGGAAGAGTTGATCGGGACCGGAACGATCTTCAGGCGCCTCATCGATTCGGGGGAAATCGGCGCCTCCATCTTCTGGGGCCCTCCCGGATCGGGCAAGACCACCCTGGCCCGGATCATCGCGGCGCGGATCGGAATTCGCCTTTTCTCTTTTTCCGCGGTCCTGACCGGAATCCGGGAGGTCAGGCAAGTAATGGAGACGGCGAGCCGGGAGTTGAAAAGTTCGGGGCTGCGCACGCTTCTTTTTATCGACGAGATCCACCGGTTCAACAAGGCCCAGCAGGACGCCTTCCTCGCCCACGTCGAACGGGGGGAGATCCTTCTGATCGGGGCGACCACCCAGAACCCCTCCTTCGAGGTGATCCCCGCCCTGCTTTCCCGGTCCACCGTTTATCTTCTGAAACCTCTTTCCCCTCCCGCCCTCCGGAAGATCCTTCAACGGGCCTTGCGATCGGAACGGGGCCTCGCCTCTCTTCGGCCCGAGATCGCTGAAGCCGATCTCGATTCGATCGCCGCCCGGTGCGGGGGTGACGCCCGCCGCGCCCTGAACTTCCTGGAACGGATGGTTCTCGCCACACCCCCCGGCGAGGCCGGGATCCGATCGATCCGGGGCGAGGATATCCGCGCGGCCGGGAAGGAGGACCCCCTTTCCTACGACAAGGGAGGCGAAGAACATTTCAATCTGATCTCCGCCCTGCAGAAGAGCCTGCGAAACAGCGACCCGCAGGCGGGGTTGTACTGGTTGGCACGAATGCTGGAAGCGGGGGAAGATCCCCTCTACCTCGCCCGGCGGCTCGTCCGGACCGCCAGCGAGGATATCGGCAACGCCGATCCCCGCGCCCTTCAGATTGCCCTGACCGCAAAGGATGCGGTCCACTTTCTGGGGCTCCCCGAAGGCAAGCTGGCCCTTGCCCAGGCGGTCACCTACCTTGCCGCCGCGCCGAGGAGCAATCCCGTGATAACCCCCTACAATACCATACACGAGAAAATCCGAACCGGAAGAT
>JAPUIV010000082.1 GCA_027296665.1 Acidobacteriota bacterium
CTGTTCTGGAACAGGAGCAACCGTCTTCCCCACACCCTCAACTTGCCGGCCGCCGCGGAACGGGCCACGGCGTCAAGAAAGACGGCAACGCAGATCGCCAGGGCGGGAAGGAGGGGGATGAGATATCTTCCTCTCTTCCCGGAGATGATGGAAAAGGCCAGGAATCCCAGGCAGAACCACAGGATCATACACCGCCCGCCGCCACCGCAATACGTTTTCCCCTTCCTCCACAGCCAGACCAACGCCCAGGGGACGAACAGGCACCAGGGGAAGAAATGCACCGGCAAGGTGGTGAAGTAGTAGTACCAGGGGCGCGCGTGCGACCAGGAGGAGACCATCCTGCCGATATTTTGCTGGAACAGGATGATGTTGCGGTATTCCGGCCCACCCTGAATGCTGGCCGGAATCAGCCAGGCGCAGATGATCGCCGCGGTGAGAGGCGCGCCCCAGAGGATATGCAGGGTCCGGCCGCGCCGCGGCGCCTCGGTGAACATGGCGACGGAAATGGCCCCCAGGCATATGATCAGGATCCCCACGGGGCCCTTGGTGAGAGTGGCCAGGCCCATCCCGCCATAAAAAAGAACGGCCCACCAGCCGCCGTCCCGGCGAAACCGGCAGAAGCCGTAGACGGCCATGAGGATGAAAAATCCCAGAGGCACATCCAGCACTCCCACCCTTCCCAGCCAGAGGAACTGAAAGGCGGTCGCCAGGATCAGCACGGAAAGAAGGGGAGTCGGTGGTGGAAACCAGAGCCGGGCCAACGCCCAGGTGAGGAAAAGAGTGCCCATGACGGCGAACGCGGTGACGATCCGGCCCGCCCGGACTCCGAACCCCAGCGCCTGAAAGAAGGCCGACAACCAGAAGAACAGGGGCGGCTTTTCGGCGTATATCTCCCCGTTGAGATGGGGGACCAGGTAATCGTTCAGGACCACCATCTCGCGGGAGACCTCCGCGTAGCGCGGCTCATCCGGGTTCCAGAGATCCCGGAGGAAGAAGGATGGCAAAGTCAGGATCAATCCGAGGAGGAGGATGACAAGAGCCGGGGGGACAGGCAGGGGACCGGCAGCGTTGCCGGAGGGGTCAGGTTGATTCATTGTTTCCGCCGATCTCATGCACCTCGTAATCGAGCGATCGCCGCCGCATCCAGCGCACGGCGAAGCAATCCAGAAGCCCTCCCCACGCCCGGTCGAGATTGCCGTACTTGGATACCCCCGAGAAACGCGGGTGGTGATCGACTTCAATTTCGCGAATGGAAAACCCGTGGAACACGAAAAGGGTCGGTAGAAAGCGGTGCATGCCGCGAAAGAAGGGAATGCGTCCCAGGGCCGATCTCCGGAAAAGTTTCAGGGAGCAGCCGGTGTCCCGGATCGAATGGCCGGTGATGAGGTTCCGGACGGTATTCCCGATGCGGGATCCCGCCTTTTTGAGCCAACTATCCTGCCTTTTCCGCCGCCGGCCGAAAACCAGGTCGACTCCTTCGGCGGCCGCGATCAGGCGGGGAATTTCCTCCGGGGGGTTTTGCAGATCGGCGTCCAGGGTGGCAATCCATCTGCCCCGGGCCGCCCGGAATCCCGCGACCAGGGCGGCGCTCTGCCCCTGATTCCGGGTCATTTTCAGAAGACGGATATGGCTGTTCCCGGCGGCGATCGCGGCAAGGATCTCTGGGCTTCCATCGACCGATCCATCGTCGACGAACAGGATTTCCCATGATCTTTCGAGACTTTCAAGGGTCGCACCGAGCCTCTCCCACAACCGGTCCAGGCAACTTTTCTCATTGTAGACCGGGACCACGACCGACAGGTCAATCCCGGCCTCCGGAATTCCTTCTGGACGGCGCGGTGTATCGGTTGCGGTCATCTTAAGTCCATTCTTCACCCGATCAAACCAGTAGTATATATCCGGATCCGGATTTGACAGTTGGGGAACCTGCATGGTATAAAACCATACAAAAAGGTCTGGATTAGAAAGGATCATGGTAGAGATGAATCTGCAGGAAGATGTGAAGGCGAAGATCGAGGCGGCCATGCCCGGCGCCCGGGTGCATCTCCGGGATTTCACCGGTGAGGGAAACCACCTCGAGGCGAACATCATCTGGAGCGGTTTCGCGGGGATGACCACCCTCGAGCAGCACCGAAAAGTGTATGCCGCCCTGGAAGGGATGGTGGGTGGGGAGTCGCCGGTCCACGCCCTGGCCTTGAAAACCTGGACCCAGGAACCTGATAAAAGTGAAGATCCCCTGCCCGGCAACCGGTAGCATCCGGTTCGGGAAGGAAAAGGAGGAGCAGTGAGTCGCGATCTGAACTCGGAAATCAAAACGGAAATCGAGCAGAACAAGATCATGGTCTACATCAAGGGCACCCCGGAGTTCCCCCGTTGCGGGTTCTCCAACGCCATGGTGCAAGTCCTGAACAAGATCGGCAAACCTTTCTCATCGGTCGATGTCCTGGCCGATCCGGAAAAATGGCAGGCAGTGAAGGCCTTCTCCAACTGGCCGACCATCCCGCAGATCTATGTCAACGGTGAGTTCGTTGGCGGTTGCGACATCACCCTGGAGATGCACCAGAAGGGCGAGCTCTCCCCCCTGATCGAAAAGGCGTTCGCCGCTGCTCCGGAAACAAAGTAACCTGAATCTTCCGGGGATCCTGTATGGAACCGGCCGCTCCCCCGCGCCCCATCCTATTTTTCGGAGCGATCACCCTTCTGATTCTGATCTGGGGAACCACCTGGGCGGCGATCCGGATTGGACTCGAAGGGATCCCGCCATTCACCGGGATCGCCCTGCGGTTCGCCATCGCCGCGGCTCTCCTTTTCCTTCTCGCCCCCGTGATGAAGGTCCGTTTCTGGGCCACCCCGCGAGAGCCATTCCTTTGGGTGATGAACGGTATTTTCGGTTTCACCATCTCATACGGCGTGATCTACTGGGGCGAGCAATGGGTCCCTTCGGGTCTTTCCGCCGTCCTGTTCGCAACCTTCCCCCTTTTCGTGGCCCTGATGGCCCATTTCAGCCTGCCGGGAGAGTCGCTCACGCCGCTGGGGATGGCGGGAATCCTGATCGGGTTCGGCGGGGTTGTGGTCATCTTCTCGGAGGATCTTCAGTTACTGGGAGGACCCCATGTCGCCGTCGCATCGTTGATCATGTTGGGCTCGCCGTTTTGCATGGCGGTCGCCAACATCCTGGTGAAACGTTATGGAAAGGGGATCCACCCGATCTCTCTCACCATGGTTCCGATGGCGATCACCGCCGGGATCATGGGTTGCCTCGCCCTGATCTGGGAGCGCGGCCGGATCATATCCTTCGATGCCTCTTCACTCGGCGCGCTGTTCTACCTGGCCATCTTCGGTTCCGCCCTGACCTTCACGCTCTACTACTGGCTCCTGGGACAGGTCCCGGTGACCCGGCTCTCGCTGATCGCCTTTGCCGTTCCGGTGGTGGCGGTACTGGTGGGAACCCTCTTTCTGGGAGAGTCGTTCACCCGCCGCACCCTGGCGGGAGCGGCGCTGGTGGTCGCCGGGGTGGCCCTGGCCGGCCGTTCCCGCGGCCGGCGCCCTGACCTCTCCGGAGCGGGTCAAGCCGAGGGGATGAAACAGGCTATGGGTGAAGGGAAAATGCCCGCCAGATAAGAAAACCGGTGATCAGCAGCAAGCCCACCACCATCCACTGTTCCCGGTTGCGCCGCAGCCGGTCGGCCGACCATCGGCGGTGGGTCGCTTCGGGGTAGGGACGAAGGGAAGGAAGAAAGGCCGGCACCGATCGGAAATAGTGCTCGAATGCCTCGCCGTGCGTCTTCCGCAGGCGGGCAGGTTCCACCTGTTCCTTCCGGCGGAAGTAGTCGCCAAAAAATAACCCCCACCCGAGAAAGAGAAGAAACGGCGTGCCATGAAACGGCAGATGCGCCATGATGCACAGGCCGGTGAAGATGAAGAAACGGCCCAGATAGAGGGGGTTGCGGGTGTAGCAGTAGGGTCCGCTGGTCACCAATTCCCTGGTTTTCAGCAGGTGTCCCGCCGCCCAGAAACGGATCGCTTCTCCCAGGGCGATGAGGGGAATCCCGGTGACGAGAGAGATCCCGGTCGGCCGCGCGAAGAAAAGTATAAGACCGACGGAGATATAAAGGAGGACAAGGCGGATCCGTCGGATCGCCTGGCTGCCTGTTTTGGATTCTTCCTCTCCCACCTGTTTTCTCCCTCCAGTGAGCGGAGATCCTCTCACGAAATGCCGTCCGGGAACAACCGGGAGATCATACCGGCTGGCCCAGCAGCAGGGAGGGGTCGAGGAGTTTGGCGGGGGAGAGGGTATCCCCGATGACTCCCATGAAGGTTTCCCGCAAGGCGGGGGCCCGGTTCAGGTGGCGGACCAGGGAATCAACCAGGAAGGGGGAACGGATCAACGCCTGGAGAAGTGCGCAGAACCTTCGCTTCGGGAGAAGATGATCCCGGCGCAGGGTTTCATACCTGGAAAGATACCGGCTGGAGAGATCGTTCGACCGCAACGCCTCGTCGGCGACCGCTGCGGCGATCTCCGCTCCTTTCAGCGCGATGTGGATCCCCTCTCCGGTCAGCGGATCGTAGAACCCGGCGGCATCTCCAACCAGGAGAAGACCTGCGTGCACCTGCCGGGAGGTGTCGAAGGCCATCGGGCCGCAGCCCTGCACGGTCGATCGAAAGGCCGCATCCCGGACCCGTTCGAAGGCGCCGGGAAATTGGCGCAATCGTTCCTGAAACGATTCTTCCGGATTTTTCCCCTGCGGGGAAATCTGATTGGAGGGGAGGACGATCCCCACCGTCCAATCCCCCTGGCCGGTCGGATTCAGGATGCAGTAGGAATCACCGGAAAGAAAGACTTCTCCGTATTCACCGTCGGCCGGCACCCCCGAGTATCTCCGGATATATCCGGTCCGGTGAAGCCGCCGGTGCGGCCGCCGGAGGTCCAGCCGGCGCGCGACAATGGAGTGCCGCCCATCGGCACCGACCACCAAGCGGCTCCGGATCGGCCGATTCATTCCGCCCTCCGCGGCGACCACTCCCGATACCTTGCCATTCTCCATCAGCAGATCGGTGACGCGGGCCGAGTACCGGACTTCCGCCCCTTGCCGCGCCGCGTGCCGCGCCAGGGTTCCGTCCAGAACAGGCCGGGACAGGGAGATCCCTCCCGTCTGGAACCGGAAGGGTGCTCCGGCCGCGCCTGTTGTGATCACTTTCGTTGCGATCCCAGGGAAATCTCCCGACATCGTCTCGCCGCGCGCGGTGTGGATCCGCATACCGCGCAGCGATTTGGGATGGCATTTTTCTAGGTCGGGAAGAACTCCGAGCTTTTCCAGCAACCGGACGGCATCGGGATTGATAAATTCTCCGCAGGCTTTCTGGCGGGGTCCCGGCCCCTTATCCAGAACGATGACATCGTGTCCCAGGCCGGCGAGATGGGCCGCCAGGCCGCTTCCCGCCGGTCCCGCCCCGACCACCAGCACCTCGCAATCGAACCGTTGGGAGAAAACCGCGGTCATCTCTGGTCCTGGTCTCCTTCGGGCGGCGTTAACTCGTCACCAGGGTGGCGGTAGATGATGGCGGCCCGGAAGAATAGGTGTTTGCGGATCGTTGCCGTGCCGGCGCCGGCGGCCGCCGCCATCTGCCGGTATTCCTTCAGGGTGAAGGAGCGGAGGATGGAGAGGGGACCGTCGTACCGGATCAACCGGTTCCGGGAGACTAGCCGCAACGCCATCTGGGTGGCCTTATGGGCGATCCGGCCTCTGCGGAGATCGCTGACGATCCAGCCGATCCGGCAGACCCGTGTCATCTCGCTCATCACCGAGATGGCCGCGGTGTCGGGCAGGTGATGCAGAACCTGGGAACAGAACAGGATGTCGATCGATCGATCGGGAAAGGGCAGGCGGGTAGCGTCCCCCCGCAGGAGGCAGGCCTGCTCGACGTTCCGCAATCGCCGCGCGGCCAGGTCGAGGATCTCCTCCGACCGGTCCATCGCCAGCACCCTGACCGTTCTTCCGGAATCGGCCGCCCACCGCGCCGCCACGGCGGAGAGATCCCCTCCGCCCGTCCCGAGGTCGGCCAGTACCAGTTCCCGCCGCCGGGAAACGGACCGGGTGAGGAGTGACAGGTGCCGGGTGAGGAGTTTCCAGTTGCCGAAGATCCGGTTCACCCGTTCCAGATCATGCAGGGCCGTCTCCACCTCTTCGATGGGCAGGCAGGAGAGATCGTCCATCAACTCCTGCCGTTCCCAAACCCTGGGGAGAGTGCCAAACCAAGACCCATTATTCCCCATGCGGTTGGCCTACCTTACCAGCGCAGCAGGATCCCCTC
>JAPUIV010000083.1 GCA_027296665.1 Acidobacteriota bacterium
CCCCCCCCCCCCGCCGGGGGTCACACATCGGGTGGCCGGGGGGGGCCGCCCGCCCCGAGGGAGGTGGAACGACTCGAAACCATGGTGGGACGGATCCGTGACGGGGCGGTTGGCTTCAAAACCTCTCCCCCTGCACCCGGATTCTATGAGGATTTCGTCCGTCTCGCCACGGGCGGAGCCCCTTACCCGGTTGCCTGTCTCACACCGGTGGCCGGGGAACTCCGGCGTTCCCAACCCTCCCCGCCAGATACCGGCATCCTGTTTCAATTCCTCACGAACCGGCCTTCTCTGCCCTCGGGTGAAACTTTCCCCATCGGTGAGTGGCTAACCGTTCATTACACCACCGATATTTCCCGTCCTCAGGCGATCGAAGCTTGGGATGAGAACGACAACGGGGTTCCCGACCTCCTGGATCGGATCCAGTGGGCTGCCGAACGATTCTTTAACGTCGCCATTCGGGAATTCCGATTCCAGGCCCCGGTCGCTCCGGACCGCGCGCCCATCGAGATATTTCTTCTCCCCCTCCCCGATCCGATCCGGGGCGTCACCATTCCGGGCGAGGTCAAGACAGACTCCAGCGGAACCCACTCCATGATCCTTCTCGATCCCGAAAAACTTTCCCGTCCCGGAAATATGGGATCGGTCGCCCACCAGCTGGCCCATGCCCTGCAATTCTCCTATTCGGCCTTGCTTCCCGCCTGGTGGCAAGAAGCGACCGCGGTCTGGCTGGAGAAAGAAGTTACCAACGACATCCACAGTCACTCCAACTCCGTGGCGGCGCGTCTCCGATCTCCCCACATCTCGCTGGCCACCGATAGGGTCGACCTGATGCCAGGCGGATACCTCTGGCCGCTGTTCCTCGTCGAATCGCACGGCAATGATCCCGCTCTCATCCGAGCGCTCTGGGAGGAGGCGGCCGGACCGCAGCCGGGATCGTTGCTCGAGATCTTCGATCGAATCCTGATCGGATCCTTTGGCGACTCCTTCCGGGAATCCTTCCTGAAGTTCGCGATCTGGAACACGTACACCGGAAAAAAAGATGACGGGTTTCATTACCGCTTCGGCGCCCATCTTCCCGATCCTGCCCTCCCTCCCGTTTACGATTCCTTCCCCTCGGTCGCCCGGCCCGCCGACACCTATCTTGAACCCCTCGGGACCCGGCTTGTCCGCCTTGAGGGGAGAGCCGCCAAGGGAGGCTTGGAATTTCATTTATACGGGCAGGAGGGTAGCCACCTCCAGGTTAACGCCCTTATCTTCGAACCCGAGCAGCCCGATCGGCCCTATTTTCTCGAGATTCCTCTCAACGAAATGAACCGCGGGGAACTGCGCCTCCCGTGGGACGCTCTTTCCCAGGTCACGATCTTCATTCAGAATCTCGATTGGAGGAATGACGGGAAAAATCGGATCGGATTCACCGCCCTGTCCGATCCGAGCTACCCTTTTACCCTCGCCCGGATCGGAGCGCGGCCCGAAAAGGGGCAGATGGTCCTGGAATGGTCCACCTCCAATGAACAGGATCTCCTGGGGTGGAATTTGTACCGGAGTTCGGATCCAACGCGGGGATTCTCCCCGATCAACTCCCTGCTCCTACCGGGGGGAGGGGACAGTCACGATGTAACCAACTACCTGTTTTTGGATGACACGGTCCGGCCGGGAGAACAGGTCTATTACTATCTGGAAGGGATCACGCTCGCGGGGTACGGCCGGCGCAGCCATATCATCGGCACCCGATCCTTGCCGCGTGCGAACACCCGTTCCCCCGGACTTCTTCAGGTTCCTCCCAACTGATCCGCATTACCGTTAATTGCCTTGCTGAATCGACTCGCCGCTCCCCTCGATCAGATGGTGATATCGATCCACCGGGAGATCTCTCCATGTTTCCGTCAGACCTCCTGGCCAGCGAACCAGAACATTCGTGACCTGGATCTTGGCGCCAACCCCCACGTGCATGCGGAGATCGTTCTGGCTCAGGTAAGAACTGGCCGATCGCACCTCATCCCACAAGATGACTCCCCCCGCCTCGACACCCACCCGGGCCCCGATGGCCGAGCGGTTACTCCGCGTTCCCTCCAACCTGAGGCCGACCCAATGGTTCTCGTTCCGGAGATCGTTGCGGAGCAGCCGGACGGGCCGGCCGGAGTGCGTGACTACCAGGTCGAGGTCTCCATCGTCGTCCCAGTCGCCCGCCGCGGACCCACGTCCCACGCCGGGCGCACGGAAGGCTTCGCCCATTTTGCCGGCGACATCCAGGAACCGTCCTCCCCCGAGGTTTTCGAATAACATATTCGTCTCGGCATAGGTCACCGAATCACTGTACAGATGGATGTTATCCAGCAAATGACCGTTGTTGACGAAGATGTCGAGATCGCCATCATTGTCGAAATCGAGGAACCCCGCGCCGAATCCAAGGGCCAACAGGGAAGGCTGCCCCAGGCCCGACTCGAATGTTCGATCAAGAAATCCTGACTCTCCCCGGTTTTCGTACAGGCTGTTGGTTTCATGGCTCAGATTCACAACGAACAGATCCATCCTCCCGTCCCGGTTGAAATCTCCAGCGTCGACTCCCATCCCCGCCTCCGGCAGCCCCTCCTCGCTGAACCCCACGCCCGCTGCCCAGGTCACGTTCCCGAAGGTGCCATCGCCCCGATTTCGAAACAGGAAATTCGGCGTCGCGTCGTTGGCAACATACAGATCAACATCGCCATCGCCATCGTAATCGGTCCAGACCACGCCCAGTCCTTTCCCCTCCGCGGTGTACAGCCCGGCCTCGCGCGTGACGTCCTTGAAGGTTCCGTCACCCAGGTTCCGGTACAGAACATCCGGAAGTGCCTGGAAATTGTCCGGATGGCAATAGGTGCGGTACCCGGGTTTCGGTTCCCCGCAATAGAGATTTTTTTCAATCCGGAAATCGACATAGTTCGCCACGTACAGATCGACCCATCCATCGTTATCGAAATCGGCGAAGGCGGAACTGGTTCCCCACCGGGGATCCCCGACTCCGGCCTGGACCGTCACGTCCAGGAAGGTCCCGTCTCCCTCGTTCCGAAAGAGTCGATTGTCCCCGTAGTTGGTCACGTACAGATCCTGGTCCCCGTCGTTGTCATAATCGGCAACCGTGCACCCCATCCCGTAGCCGCGGTCCCCGATCCCCGCAACCGCGGTGACATCCCGGAACTTTCCTCCTCCCAGATTGCGGTACAGGGCGTTGCGTGCCATGGATCGCCCCACCCCGGGCACTTCTCCGCTGTTCACCAAATACAGATCTTGACGATCGTCCCCATCGTAATCGAGGAAGCAGACGCCGGAACCCAAAGTTTCCATGAGGTATTTCTGGCCGCGGGCGCCCGATTGATGGCGGAAGCTGATTCCGGCCTCGGCGGTGATGTCGGTCCACCCGGCCGGAGTCCGGCCCGCTCTCTTCCCGCCGCCACATCCAGGCAAACAGACCAGCGCCAGTATCAGGGGCACGGGGAACCCGGGGAACAGGGGCGGCCTCACTAATATCGCCTTTCGGTGGAGAAGGAACCATTCGGCGGTTTCGGAGAGGGTACATCAAGTTTCCGGAACTCCTCCATCTCCCTCAACGACTCGGGGATACGGCCTTGACTGCGATAGAGGCCGGAAAGGAAGTAGTGCGGAAAGGGGAATTCGGGATTCAACTGGATTGCTTGTTTCAAGAGATCCTCGGCCCGGCCGTAGTCGCCCCTGATGGCGGACAATCGTCCCAGTTCCATGAGCGCGAATTGGTTCTGGGGATCCAGGCGCAACCCGCGTTCCAGAAAATCCCCGGCCCTGCCGAACTTTCCAAGCGCCAGGTAGGCGGAACCCAGATAGGTGGCGGCCTGGCCATCCTCCGCGCGAACCTCCACGATCCTCTGGAGACGCTCCACCGCCGACTCGAAATCGCCTGCGTTGTAGGCCGCGATCGCCTCGTCCCGGTGGGCAAGAATTTGCCGCTTCCGGTCCTGCAGATCCCGTATCTCCCGGAACCTGCCTTCCTCTTCCTCGGCCCCCCGATCGGCACCCTGGAGCCGCAAGGCCCGGCCCAGATTCTGCTGGGCGCCTAGGTGTCCGGGATCAACCCGGATCGTTTCACGAAATTGTTCGGCCGCTTGCACAAAACGATCCTGCTTGAGATGGGCAAGACCGAGATGGAAGAAAGCCTCCGCGTTTCCCGGGGCGGCGCGGAGGGACGCCCGGAGGTCCTCAACCGCGCCTGGATAATTCCCCCGGCGGTAGTTCAACCGACCGCGCAGGAACAGAACCTCCGGATGGCCGGGGGCCATTTCAAGGGCTTCCTCCACCACCCGGAGGGTCTCATCCGGGTTCCCCAGCCGTTCCTGAACCTGGATCAAACCCAGCCGCGCCGGGAGGGAATGGGTGTCGAGATCGATCGCCCGCTGGAACTCCGCCGCCGCCCGTCCAAAGAAGTTTCCCAGAAAGAAGTTTTTTCCGAGGGCGATATGGAGAGCCGGTTCCCCCGGAGCGATCTCCAGGGCACGAAGCAGTTCCTTCTCGGCCGCCGCGCGGGCCCCCCGCCGGGAAAGCTCCCTGCCCCTTTGGAAATGAAGCAGAAATTCAGTTCGATCGTACCGTTCGGCGGCAGCGGGAGGCGGCGAGGCCGTACCCGAACCTTCCTCCCGGGCCCCGCCGGCGCAGGCCGACCCCATAAATGCAGCGACCCCAAGGAGAACACCCAGCCCGGGTCCCAATCGGCATCCCTTCCCTGGCGATCGCGTGTCCATCCAAAAACTCCCCGGCGATGATAGCATAGCGATTTTCGCCGGGAAACGCGGGCCCATCGCCGTTTGACCCCGTTGGGGGGCGTCGGTTATACTTGACCCTCCCGCATACGGCGGAAAGGAAGCGGGATCATGTTCGATCCGTACCGGGAACAGTTAAACCGCCGGTTTCAGAACGCCCTCCTTTCCCTCTTCGGAGAGCCCGTTCCCCGCCTGGTCTGGAGTCATCCACCCAAGGTACAACTCGGGGATCTCGCTTCGCCAGTCGCCTTCGATCTGGCCAAGAGGGTTCGCAAGGCACCCGCCGAGATTGCCAGGGAACTCCTCCGGGCCGCCGAACCACTGCCTGGTATCGCCAGGGCCGATGTGGCAGGGGGCGGATACATCAATCTCTTCCTGGATCGACCCGGATTTCTTTCCGCCATGTTTCGCGAGGTCCGTTCCGGCAAGAAACCGGACCAGACGGCAGCCCGCGGGAAGCGGATCATAGAACACACCAATATCAATCCGAACAAGGCGGCCCACGTCGGCCATCTGCGCAATGCCGTTCTGGGAGATACCCTGGGCCGGGCGTTCCGGTACCTGGGAGAAAATGTGGAGATTCAGAACTATATCGACGACACAGGAGTGCAAGTGGCGGATGTGGTGCTCGGCATGAGCCACCTTCGCGGGATCGATCGGGCCGGCATCGATTCCCTTCCCGGACGGCTGGACTACTACCTCTGGGATCTGTACCGTGAAATTACCGAACGATACGAAAAGGAACCCGCCCTCCTGGAACGGCGCCGCCAGGTCCTCCGGGATCTCGAGGCCGGCCAGGGAGACAATGCCCGGCTCGGCCGCGAGATCGCCGTGCGGGTGGTCCGACGCCACGTGGAAACGATGCAGAGGATCAATGTTACCTACGACCTGTTACCCTGGGAGGGGGACATTCTCGCTGAGAAGTTCTGGGACAAAACTTTCCGGAACCTACGGGAATCGGGCACCGCCTACCAACCCGAGAAGGGGAAACTCGCCGGTTGCTGGGTCATGCGGATCCAGAGCTCCGAAGACCAGGAGGCGGGGGAGGAGGCGGAAAAGGTTCTGGTTCGATCCGATGGAACGGTCACGTACATTGGCAAGGATATCGCTTATCAATTATGGAAGTTCGGTCTTCTGAACGCCGATTTTTCCTACCGTCCCTTTTTCCGGTATCCGGACGGCAGGGAGATCTGGAGTACCGAAAGGAGCCCCGGCCCCCGGAAGGCCCCGTCTTTCGGACAGGGACAGATCATTTACAATGTGATTGATTCGCGCCAGGCGCGCCTTCAGAGGATCGTTGCCGAAGGACTGCGCGCCCTCGGACACCCTGGGGAAGCGGAACGATCGATTCACTTCTCCTACGAAATGGTGAAGCTCTCCCGCGCCTGCGCGGAGGAAATGGGATTCCTTCCGGCCGGTTCGGATCCTGGAATCAAATCCGTGGAGATTTCCGGCCGCAAGGGCCAGGGGATCAAGGCGGACGATCTCATCGATATCATGTCCGATAAAGCAACAAGGGAAGTGGGCAAAAGGAATCCGGATTTTTCTCCGGAAGAGATCCGGAAAACGGCAGAAACAATCGCCGTGGGTGCCCTGCGTTATTTCATGATCAAGTTCAACCGGAACCGCGTCATCACATTCGATTTCCAGGACGCCCTGAGCTTCGAGGGCGATACCGGCCCCTACATTCAATACTCCGTGGTCAGGGCGTCCAATATCCTCAGGAAGATCAAGGAACGTTCGGGATGGACACCAAAAGATCTGGACAGCGAGATCGATACGATCGATTGGACCTTTCTGACCGGCTCGGAGGAAGGGGATCTGTTCTGGGATATCCTGTTCCAGGGATCGCAATGGAGGGAACGCGTTCTCCAGGCGACCGACACATTGGAACTTTCCCAGCTCGCGAGGTTCTGCTTTCAACTTTCGAAAAAATTCAATGGTTATTACCATCGATACCCGGTGATCCAGGAGAAAGACAAGAACCGGAAATGGGCGCGTATGCTTCTGGTCTATCTGTACCGGCAGCAAATGGTCCAGGCTCTGGACACCATGGGGATCGAAGTTCCTGACCGGATGTAGGAGTTTGCCATTGCCAACCAATGATAATTGCCGGCTGACATTTTTCAAATGGGGAATCGTCCTGGTCTTCCTGGCCGCCTATCCGTCTCCGCCTGGCTGGACGGCTCAGAAGTTCTTTCCCTTCGACAAGATCGAGAAGGGATTACGGGGACACGGTCTTACCGTCTTCGAGGGCACCCGGGTCGAAGAGTTTCCGGTGGAGGTGATCGGAATCCTCCCCAACATCGCGCCCCGCCGGAACCTGTTCCTGGTACGGTTGCAGGGGGAGAAGGCGGCCCGGTGGGGAGTCGCATCGGGGATGAGCGGGAGTCCGATTTATCTGGACGGGAGCCTGGCGGGTGCGCTCTCCTACACTTGGAACTTTTCCAAGGAGCCGGTGGCGGCGGTGACGCCGATCCACGAGATGCTGGATCTCCTGGGTGAATTTCCGGAACGGAAGGCTGCCTCCCTTCCTCCCGCCAGTACCGAATCGCAAATAAAGTTGCTGTTCCGCCCTGAACGACTCGTCGATTATTTCAACCGGTACCTGGAACGAACCCGCCCCCTGTCCCTTCCTGGCGGTTTTCCCCTGGGGAACCTGGCAATTCCGATCGCCTTTTCCGGAATCGAACCGGCGGCCATTCCCGGCCTCCCGGAACAGTTCGAGAGATCCGGGTTCCTCCCCCTGCCCGCATCGACCGGGCCAATTTCACGGATTCTGACGCCTCCTGCGGGCGCGGTTCCCGCCGGGGGCACGAACGAACTGCAACCCGGTTCCGCCGTCGCGGTGAAATTGATCCGTGGTGATGTGGAGGTGAGCGCGGTGGGAACCGTCACGCATGTCGACGGGGATCAGGTTCTCGCCTTTGGCCACCCATTCCTGAATCTCGGGAGTACCGACCTGCCGATGGCCCTGGCCGAGGTCCAGACCCTCCTTTCCAGTTACTCCTCATCTTTCAAATTCGCCACCCCGCTGCAGGATGTCGGCAGCATTCACCAGGACCGGATGGCCGGGTTGGCCGGCCGGATCGGCCAGGAACCCGCTATGCTGCCGGTCCGCCTTGAAATCGAATTGCCCGGAGATCGAACGCAGGAATACCGGTTCGAAGTGGTCGAAACCCCCTATCTTTCCCCCTACCTCATGTACATCGCCCTGAACGGAATCCTGAGCTCCGCCTGGAAGGAGTTCGGCGAGGCCACCGTGGAGATCCAGGAAGGGTCCACCTTCCTGCTTGCCGGGAATCGTGAAAATGTCACGCTTCGCAACCTCTTTGCGGGGCCGACTTCGCCCTACACCGCATCGGCCACCATAGCTTTCATCTACCACGTCCTCATTGGAAACGAATTCGAGCCAGTCAAGGTTTCGGGAATCAACCTGCGCCTTCGCTACGTGGAGGAGCCCCGCATCGCCCGGATCGACAGGATCTGGTGCGATCGAGACACCGTTCGGGCCGGGGAGACGGTGAGCCTGAGCGTGGCGATGAGACCTTATCGGGAGCCCGGGGTGACCCGAAGCCTGGAGATTCAGATCCCCGAGGAGACCCGGCCCGGAAAGCTTCTCCTGCAGGTCGGCGACGGACTCTCCATGAGTCGGCGGGAGCACTCGGCGCCGGAAATGGTGCCGCGCGACCTCGACCAGTTGATCCTGCTGATCAATCACCTCAGGACAAACGACAAGGTGTACGTACTCCTGACCCGGGAAGAGGGTGAAACGGTGATACGGGGCGAGCGATTCTCACACCTCCCCCTGTCGCGGGCCTCCGTCCTGCTGAA
>JAPUIV010000084.1 GCA_027296665.1 Acidobacteriota bacterium
GCCGCCGGATCGGGGGCCACAATCTTTCCATCGGTTGTCGCGCGCGCCGGCGGCGACGGCGAACCGAAGAAGGTTTCCCCCTGGGCGATCATCTCCATCGCCGCCAGGAGTTCCTCGAAGGTGGCCCGCTTGGTGAGAAAACCGGAGGCGCCGGAGGCGCGGCTGGCGCGCGGGAGGTTGGAACCGTCCAGATGGGTGTAGATCAACACCCGGGCGCTGGAATGGACCTAGCGGATCCTCCGGGTGACCTCGAAGCCGTCCAGGGAAGGCAGGGCGATCTCGGCCAGGACCAAGGAGGGGCGGAGCCGTCTGGCCAGCGCCACCCCCATCAGGCCGTCGGCGGTTTCGCCGACCACCTCGACCCTGTCGCTGCCGTCCAGCAGGGCGCGGATCCCCTGCCGGAGGACGGTAACGTCATCCACCAGGAGCAGGCGGATCGGTTCCTTCCCGTTTCCACGGGACCCGACAGGGGTGGACGATTTTCGCCGGTTGCTGTCGATCAAGGGGCTTCCTAATCCTTTGGATTCGCGGGAAAACTATATCGGCAGGGTTGGCCGGCTGTCAACCAGGCGAAAGGCCGTTCACGGGGTCTCCTTGAGGAGCCGCGCGGCGCGCAGACTCACCAGGGGACCGTCATGGGTCTCCAGGGTGGCGTCCGATTCCGCCGCGGCGCGGCGCAAGGCCTCCCGGGCCCGGGATTGGTTGCCCAGATTCCGGTAGCTGACTCCCAGGTAATATTGCACCGTGCCGAAGGAGATCCCCGCGCCGCGCGCGAGCTGGGCCTGCCGGAAACCGTCCTCGATCGCCTTTTCGAACTCGCCGAAACGGAGGTACGCCAGGGCGAGGTTGAGGCGCAGAAGGTTCTTTTCCGCCGATGCGGCGGCGGTCCGGGCCCGCAGCCGGAATTCGGCAATCATTTTCGTGTACAGGAGGTCCGGACGGTTCCCGGGCAGCAGGCGCGGTGTCCTGGCCAGGCGCACCGATAGATCCAGGCTTTTCCCTTCCCGTTCGACCCGGAGACGGAGGCTGTCTCCGGGACGCGCATCGCGCAGGCGCTGGATCCATTCCCGGTGGGTGCCGATCGGCCGGTCATCGACGGCGGAGATCTCATCTCCGGGCCGGATCCCGGCGGCCGCCGCCGGGCCGCCCTCGGTGACCCGCAGAACCACCAGCCCTTCCTGCGTCGAAACGCCGGCGGTGGTGGCGCCGAACCAGGTGGTGAACAGATCCCGGGTCCCGGCGAGTTGTGTCAGGAAGGCTTTGATTTGTTTCCCCTCCCCCTTTCCGGTCAAGGTGATCCGGTCGGGAGCCGGGAGTCCCGTTTCGTAGAGAAAGAGATTCATCTCCTCCCCGGCGCCCCCCGAAGATCGGGTGCCGAGCAACAGGAGGTCGGCGCCCAGCTCCTCCCGGGCCCGTTTCAGGACCGGCGCGCCGATGGGACCGGCGCGGTTCCAGATCTCCGGATCGGCCCGGGACAGGGTTTCGGCCACCCGCGACTGGATGAAGGCGGCGGTCTGTTCGGATCGGTAGGAAGAGGCCTCGGACGGGAGGATCAGGTTGAACCCACCGGTTTCCCGGAGGTCCGCAGCCAATCCCCCCTTGGCGGCCACGCGCACCGCCCCATCCCTCTGCCGGGAATAGATCCCAAGATAAACCAGGGTGAGCCGGGGATCGGCAGTCACTTCCCGGCTGGTCCCCGCTTGCAGATCGATCCGGTCGAACCAGCGAAGGCCATTCTCCAGCCGCACCTCGATCCAGCGAGGGCCGGCACAAAGCTGGGTCATCTGTCGCGGGGCCTCCCCCATCTCCTTCCCGTCCATCCGGATCGATCCTCCCGCGGTGGTTCGGATGGCAAGATCGGCCTGGCTGGGTTCCAGGACCACCGGTCGAAAATCCTGCACGGCGTCCCCTTCCCGGTCCAGAACGACCTCGATCCGGGCGGTCGACGCCGCGAAACAATCCTTGGCGAAATGGACCTTGTGGGGTCCCGGGGAGAGATTGGGCACCAGGAAGGGGGCGGAGATCCGCGCGCGGTCGATGCCGATCCTTGCCGCCATCTCCTGGAACTCCGGGGCGGCCATCCCCGAGGTTACGCCCAGGGATATTCCATCCACGACCACCTCAACGCCGGACGGGATGGTGAAAAACCGGACATCGCGGGCATTTCGCTCGAGGGCGGCGGTAACCCGAACGACCTCGTCGGCGATCACCTCCACGTTGGTCTCGAACGGCGCGAATCCTTCTTTCGAGATCCGGATCCGGTGGGAACCGGCCAGGAGATCCTTCTCCAGATGGGGACCCAGCTCGGCCACCTGATCGTCCACGAAGAGTTCCGCCCCGATCGGCTCCACATGCACGGTCAGGATGCCGACGATTCCGGCCCGCACCGCATCCCACCGCGCAATCACCTTGGGAGAGATCCGTTCCCGATCCAGGCGGTACCGAACATCCAGGCGGATCAGGCGCGCGAAGTCCTGATCGGTCCGGTCGGTCCGGCCCAGGTTGAAAAACGCCCGGCCACGGAATTCCAGGGCTCTCGCCAGAACCTCGATCTCCTCGGAGGAGCGGGGTTCCAGACGGCCCGAACTGTAGGGGTCGAGGATCCGGGAAAGGTCCCGCACCGAGCGCGCGAAATCAAGCTCCTCGAAGGCAACCGCCCCCATGTTGAGCACGATCCGCATATCCCGGACCCGATCGAGAAGATCTTCCTCCTCGGCGATCTCCTGGGCCGCGGTTCCAGCGGACGCGAAGGCGCTGGCCAGGAGGCAGCCGGCGGCAAGTCTGTTCATCGAAACCTCACGATCCGATCACTCTTCCGGCCACAGAGATAGATTGTGCCCTCCGGCCCAACCGCCAGGGAACCGGGGATCAGACGGGGTCTGTCCGGATCGGATGGCATTTCCAGCCGGACCAGCAACTTGCCGCCGGGGTGGAATACCAGCACCGGACCGCCGCGGCGGGACAGAAGATAGAGGTTCCCCACCCCGTCGACGGCGAAATCGATCGGGCGCGTTTCGGTCATTTCGACTTCCAGAGGGATCTCCCGCCAACCGCCGTCCGCCTCCCGGCGGAACAACCCGGACGGCGCCTCGGTCAGAAGGAACAGATGCCGGCGGGGACCGTTCCGGATCTTCACCGGCCGGCCCTCCCCGGGGGGAAGCAGTTCGTCTTGATATGCCAGGTTCCCATCGAACAGAAAGATCTTTTCCTCCCGGCTGTCGAGAACAAAGATCGTTCCGTCCTCCGAGATGGCCACCGATTCGATCCCCAGGAGTGGCGTGCCCTTCCGGTCCAGGGCATGGACCCCTGTCTTCCGGTGGACGGCGCCGCGGTTTCCGGTGAGGATGCCTTCCCCGCCGCGCAGGCCGACCCACCGGATGCCGCCGGGACGGGCCGATTTCCCGATCGGTTGGCCGCCCTCCTGAAAGCTCCAGAGAAATGACTGCCGCGGATCACCGGCGTACACCCGGCCGTTGCCGCCGACCGCGAGACCGCGGCAACTGCGCATTCCCGCCTTCGAGGTCTCGGTCTCGAAGGCGGTATCGCGAACCAGGGGAACTTGCCTCCCCAGGGAGGGGAGAAACCGCGTCCGGTAGATCAAGGTGAGGAACCGCCGCGCCTGTGATCCCTCCAGGCTGTTCCCCTGCGCGTCGATCAACTCCTGCAACGACTCCATGGCCGGGACCCATTGCTCCAGATCGGCCTGGCAGGAGGCCGACAGGGCGAGGGCGCCGGTCGAGGCGGCGCTCTCCGGGAACCGTTCGAGCAGGCGGTCGAGATGGTTCATCGCTTGGCCGCACTCCCCCATCCTGGACTGGACATGGGCCGTCCCGAGCAGGGCCCGATCGGTCACCGGGCTGTCCGGATACAGGGCCAGGAGCCGGGAGAATCTGGCAAAGGCTTCGTCCAGGCTGCGACCGGGATTCCGGGACTCGAGGGCGAGAAGGGCCATTTTGTACAGGGCGAGGGGGGCGGTGTCGCTGTAGGTATATTCTTCCTGGATCCGCTGAAAATAGGGGATGGCCCGCGCGATCGAATCCCGGCCGGCCCGATGGAGGCTCCTGAGCCCGCTGGCGGGATAGAACAGGGTGCCGCTGCGGTACAGCGCGTCATCGGCCAGGGGGCTGTTGGGGAAACCCCGGGACAATTCATCGAAGGTCTGGAGGGCATGTTCCTGGTTCCCCGCCCGGATCAGGGAGATGCCGTTCTTGAACAGCCGCTCAGCGAATCGATCTTCCGCCGGGGCGCCCCGCAAGGGATTTCCCATCAACAGGATGGCAAGGGGGACCAGGAAACAGATTCCCGCCTTCAGGGAACGGTGGGGGTGACGTTGCATACCTTTCAAGGTTCGAACCGGAAGGTGATTCGATGCTGCCTTCCCGCCTCCACCCTGATCTTCTCCTCCCGGGTCTCCCCCGTCGGTATGTACTCGGCCCGGATGGTGTACTCCCCGGCGGCGATCGGATAATCGACCACGGGGGGGATGTCCAGGTATCTCTCGCCGACGAAAATCTTGCAATTCGACGGCAAAGCCAGGATGGTGAGATACCCGAGCCGCGGAAGATCGGCGGCCGGTGTCACCGTTTTCTTCCCGGGGATCTTAACCCGGATCTCCTTCTCGACGAAATGTCTCTCGTTCTTGAGAAGGAGATTGTAGGTTCCGCTGGGGAGGGTGATCGTTTCGCCCGAGGTCCCGATCCGCTGCCCCCCGAGGAAGATCTCGACCCTGTACCCCTCCGGCGAAGGAATCTCAAGATAGCCGTTCGGTATCTTTTTGAGGGCCGGCCGGGCCAGTTCCCGCCGCATCACTTCCTGGGATTCGGCCGCCGCGAAGGTTCGCTTCCAGGGATAAAACCCGGACTTTTCCAGGCGAATCTCATGGGGTTGGCACCAGTCCAGATCGAGGCTCGCGGGGGTTTTGCGGCCGAGTGCCTCTCCGTCGAGCCACATCCTGGCGCCGTCCGGCACCGAGTCGATCTCGATCGACAGGATCTCCGGGGCGAGTTCCAGGGTGATCGCCTCCGGACGATCGGCCACGCGAACCGATTGTTCCGCCTTCCGGCACCCGGCCCGGCCGATCAGGAGGTGCTCCGAATCGTCCCCCAACGACAGCAAAAAGGAGTCCTCTTCCATAAGCTCTCCGTCGAAGTACAGGTCCGCTCCCGCGGGATCGGTGGTGACCCAGACCCGCAGTTCGGCCGGGGCGGTTCCGGGCCCGGACTGCAGCCCGACACCGGCCATCTGAAACTCCCCATCCCCCACCTCCCGCCGGCCGGCCTCCCTCCCGAAGGATCGGGGAAACAGGAAGAGGCAGACCAGGACGGTCAGAAGAAGAAAACCGATCTTTCCGGGCTGGCCGGCCAGGAGTGGCCGCGTATGGACCGCCGGCTGAATTTTTGGACTCACCTTCCGGGCGGTCTTCCTCGCCGGAACCGGCGCGGCCGGCGCCGCGGGTGCGGGGCGGGGCGCGACCGGCATGGTCTTCAGGAAGGTTTTCCGGTAGTCCTCGATCGCCGCCAGAAACTCCTTGCCGGTCTGGAATCGCCCGGCCGGATCCTTGGAAAGAGCGCGCTCCAGGACCGTATTGAAATGAACCGGAAGTTTCTCGTTGACGATCTTGGGGGCCCGGGGGGTCTCGTACATGATCCGGTACACGATCGTGGAGACGCTGTCTCCCGGAAAGGGCCGCTCACCGGTCAAGAGTTGATACAACACCACTCCCAGGGAGAACAGGTCGGAACGTCCATCGACCGGTTTCCCCGCGATCTGCTCGGGTGACATGTAATAGGGAGTCCCGAAGATTGCCCCTGACTTCATCAGATCCCCGGAAGGCTGTTTGGCAAGTCCGAAGTCGGTGATCTTGAGATGGTCGCCGCTCATCAACAGGAGGTTCTCCGGCTTGATGTCGCGGTGAACGATGTGGTGGGCGTGGGCGTAATCCAACGCCCCGCAGGCCTGGTCGATGATCGTCAGGATCCGATCGATGGGCAGAAGACAACCGGGGCGGGTATAGGTGTCGAGATTCTCTCCCTCAACAAACTCCATGGCGATGAAGGAGAACCCCTTGTCCTCTCCCACATCGAACACCGTCACGATGTTGGGATGCTGCAACCGGCCGCACGCCCGGGCCTCCTGCAGGAACTGTTCCCCGGCCGTGACGATCTTCAGGGCGACCTGGCGCTGGATCTTCGGGTCATAGGCAAGGAATACCCTTCCCATGGCGCCCTTGCCCAACTCCCGAAGGATCTGAAATCGACCGAGGCGACTCGGATTCATTTTTTAAGTGTAGATAGGACTGTTTTAATTTGTCAACAGCCGGGGAAAAAGTTCAGGGTGGGTTCAAATTTCAGAAGGGGAACCCGGGACTCCTTCTTGCTGCCGTATTTCTTGAACACGACCCCGTTTTTCTGAAGATCCTCGCTGGAGTAGAAGCTCCGGAGCAGATGATTCAGATGAAAGGTGATCTTCCTGGTCAGATCCTCCACCTGGACTCGATCCGCCTGCATGAGAAGCTGAATTCCCGTCGCTTCCTGGAATTCGATCCCCGCGGTCATCTCTTCCCCCTTCAGAAAGACGCGGATGATCTCGAAGACCCCATCCATCGCCTCCTCGAACTGGATCTCTCCGTATTTTTTACGAAAGATCCTGGCCGACCGGGAATTCCACTTCAGAAAGCAATGGACCGTTTCCTCGGAGGAGGAGGTTTTCTTCGGGAAACCTTTCTCGAACCGGACCCAACGAAGGGGTTCCTGCTGTTGCTTCCGGGCGGTCTTCTTTTTCGAGATCAGGTGGTTCACCCGGCGTTCCAGTTCCGCCGTCCGGAATGGCTTGGTGAGATATTCGTCGGCGCCGCAATCCTTTCCCCAGTAGACGTCCTCCGATCGGGAACGGGCGGTGAGCATCATGACGGGGATATCCTGGAACCGGCTATCCGACTTGATCTTCCGGCAGATCTGGAATCCGTTTGGTTTCGGCATCATCACGTCGAGAATGAGAAGGTCGGGTATTTCCCGGTCAAGCAGGCGCAACACCTCGTCGCCGCTTCGCGCTGTCTGAACCTCGTAGCCGAGGGATTGAAGGTGGGCCCGGAGGAATTCGCAAAGTTCCTCGGAATCATCCGCGATCAGTATTCTTTTTTCCATTGAAGCCCTCCTCCCCTATGGAAGAGGGAACCCCTTCCACGACGCGAACCTCCGGAGTGCCGGCCGGACGACTCTTTCCCGCCGCGCTCAGCATATCGATCAAACGGTCTATGCCCTTCTGGGCGAGATCCAGAAATTTTTTGAGCTTGGGGTCCAGATCGCCCAGACGGCCGGAAAAGATCAAGTCGATGGAGCCCGCCACCGTGGACAACGGTGATTTCAGGTCGTGAACCAGCTCCCGGGCCCATTGCGAGGCCTCCTTGCCCTTTCCGACGATCGCCGTGACATCCTCCACCATCACCGCCCAGGCGCTCGAGCCATTCCCGGAACGGAACGGGGAAAAGGCAATCGATAGGAACCGTTCGCCTTCCGTTCCCAGTTGCAGGATCTCCTTGTGAACACCCGCTCCGGCGGCGTTTCCCGATGGGATCCGTGCCGCGATTTCCCTGGCGATCTGGTTACCCTGGTTCAACCGAACCGCTCCGCCGCCGCCTCCTTCCGGTACCTGGAGCCCCAGAAATGTCTGCGCCCGGGGGGTGGCAAAGCTGATCGACCCATCCCCCTCCAGAAGAAACAGGCCCGCATCGAGAGCCTGGGCCAGTTGCCCGATAGGCGGGCCGGAGGGAAGCGAAGAAGTTTGCGGATCGGGAACCGGACTCCGTGGGCCGCCGCCGTTCCGGCCGGCGGCCGGGCTCGAAGGAGTAATATTTTTCGCCATTGGACTCCTCAAATCTGGAGAGGAATGATTTCGCCCCGGCGACAAAGGCCGGGAACCCAATGGGAAAAATTATGCGGCGCGCCCCCCGTGTCAAGTTAAGAGCGCCGATTTGTAAGCGACCGTCAAAATCATGACGGCTGGCGAAGTTCCCGGAGGACCTGCTCGACGGTGCGGTCGGGGATGGGGAAGGAATAGGAGCCGCGGCGGCGGGCCATCCTGCCGATGGCGGCCGGCAGGACGTAGTGGGCCTGTCCCGCCCGTGCCTTCTTGTCGAGGCGGGTGGCGGCGATCAGGGGGGCCGGACGGATCCCGGCCGGCAGGCGGACGGGGAGCTTGACGGCCTGGAGCAGGGAAAAGAGGCGCGCCATCTGAGCGGCCGGCAACAGCCGCAGGCGGCAGGCGATCTGAGCCTCGGCGACCATCCCGATCGA
>JAPUIV010000085.1 GCA_027296665.1 Acidobacteriota bacterium
TCGAGGGGGAGCTTCTCTTCTTCTCCCAGACCAACACCAAAAACGCGAAGCTGAGGGAGATCCCCATGACTCCCCTGCTGGCGTTAACCCTCAAAGAACGGGCGAGAGTCCGGGCCATTAGCGGTGACGCCCGGGAGTACGTCTTCACCCGGTACGGGAAACGCCTGGGCGATATCCGAACGGCCTTCCATGTGGCCAGGAAGCGAGCCGATCTCGGGAAAGAAGTGACCTTTCACGTCCTGAGGCACACATTCGCCTCCTGGTACATGATCAACGGCGGGGACCTGTACCGCCTCCAGAAGTATCTCGGGCACAGCACCATCGAGTTGACGCAGCGTTACGCCCATTTGTCGAAGGACTACCTCAAGGAAGGCGTCCGATACTTTGGAGCGCCAGCGGCAAACGGTGGACAAAAACGCCGCCCCCGTGGCATACTCGAATCCGTAAGTTGAGTGTTTTCAATGATGCCGGAGTGGTGAAATTGGTAGACGCACGGGACTCAAAATCCCGCGGAGCTTAGCTCCTTGCCGGTTCGAGTCCGGCCTCCGGCACCAGAGGAACCGCCATTCCAACCGGCTCGGGCCCGCTTATACCACCTTCAAAGTTTCGATGAACTCCTTGATAGGGATCGCGGTCAAGGTTTCGAAGGTGGTGGAGCCGTCGCTGGTCTTCTGCAACAGCACCTTCATGAGATCCTTCTCGGATGGCATCTCGGTGATCAAAAGGTAGTCATAATGACCCATTATCGCGTAGCAACCGATGACCTTTCCGCCACCGGCCTGCACCGCGCTGCAAACGGAATTATACCGTTCGGACATGGCTTGGATATCCTTGTACCCGTTGGCGGTTCCCTTCCCGAGCGTCACAAAAATCGACATGAATCGGCCTCCTAGGCGATGATTGCATCCAACCAGATGGTGGTAGTTAATACCACAGTCACCCCCAGGGGACAAGGAATCGGGATTCAGGAAAGAAGTTGGATCGGGGGAAGGGATGGGGATTGCTCGAGGGTCGAAAAGGCGAAGGTTCGGGAGCACTCGGTGCACAGGGCGACAAAGAACTGGGTGAAGGAATCGATCTCACACCGGAGGGATACCCTGGTGAAATGGCTGCCGCAATGAATGCAGCACAATTTCTTCAGATCTTTCCTGGCCTGAGCGGGAAGCCGCAGGAGGGTATCTTTCCGGTCGATCGCCAGGACGGTGGAACACCGGAGACATGAGGCCGAAATCCCCCCCCCGGAAGCGGTACTCTCCCGTAAAGAAAACTTGCTGCTGGAGCAAAGCGGACACCCAAGGTCATTGAGTTGAAACTCGACCTCCCGGAGTCCTTCCATACTTGTCCCCTCTGGCTCGATGGGAATCGGGATTCGCTCCCTACTTCTATCATTAAATGGACCGCAATGGAATCAATTTTTGTAATTTTTTTCCTCCCTCCCTTTGATAGAATCTCCCTGGTCTTTTTCTTGGTGGATCGATGCAACTACAGGTTCTGACTGACATTTTTCTCGCCTTACCCGATCGCTTCCCCCTGCGATCTCTCCTGATGTACCGGGTGAAGGGAGAGTACCGGTCGATCTCCGCCGAAGACTTCGTGAAGCGGACACTCCGTCTGGCGGCCGGGCTGGAGGAGATCGGGGTCCGCCGCGGCGATCGCATCGCCCTGGTGTCGGAAAACCGGCCGGAGTGGGCGGCCACCGACTTTGCCCTTCTCCTGCTCGGGGCGGTCACCGTGCCGGTCTATCCCTCACTCCCGGCCTCACAGTGCCGCTACCTGCTGGAACATTCGGGCGCCCGGTTCGCCATCGTCTCGACGGCTGGACAACTCAAGAAGCTTCTCCCTCTCACCCGGGAGATCCCTCATCTCGAAGGATTGATCGTGATGGATCCACCGACCACCGTGGCCGGCCCGGTTCGGGCCTGGAACGAGGTTCTCACCCTCGGAGAGAAATCGGGGAATCTGGATCTCGAGGGGTGGCGCCGCCGGTGCGGCACCCAGCGGCCCCAGGATCTCGCCAGCATCATCTACACTTCGGGGACCACGGGGCGGCCCAAAGGGGTCATGTTGACCCATGAAAACCTCTGTTCCAACATCCTGGCAATCGCCCGGGCGATGCCCCTCGGGGCCGGGGATACCATCCTCTCGTTCCTGCCGTTGAGCCACGTTCTGGAGAGGACCACCGATTATCTCTGTTTCTTCAGGGGCGCCACCATTGCCTATGCGGCCCTGGGTGATACCCTGATGAACGATTTCCGGGAAATCTGTCCAACCATCGTTCCCACCGTCCCCCGCCTCCTGGAAAAGATCCAATCGCGCGTGCTGGCCCGGGTCGGCGGACAATCGATATGGCGGCGGCGGCTGTTTCACTGGGCGATCGGAGTCGGCGAAAAGATCCGGGGAGAGGGCACGGGAACCCGTCCCCCTTCCTTTCCCGGGAGATGGGCGGATCGGCTGGCGCGACGGTTCGTCCTCGATCCTTTACGGGAACGCTTGGTGGGACGGCAATTCAGATTCTTCATGTCGGGGGGCGCCCCCCTGCCGGTGGGGATCGCCCGGTTCTTCCAGGCCTGCGGGATCACCGTCCTGCAGGGATACGGGCTCACCGAGACCTCTCCGGTGGTCTCGATCAATCGTCCCGATCGAAACCGGCTGGGTACGGTGGGGCCGGTCCTGGATGGGGTTCAGGTCAGAATCCTCGGCGACGGTGAGATCCTCACCCGGGGCCCGAATGTCATGAAGGGGTACTACGGGAACGAAACGGCAACCCGGGAAGTTCTTCGCGACGGGTGGTTCCATACCGGGGATATCGGCCGGCTGGACAAGGATGGTTTTCTCATCATCACCGACCGGAAGAAGGATTTGATCAAGACCTCGGGAGGAAAACTGATCGCGCCGCAGCCGTTGGAAAGCTTGCTGCGGGAGGACGAGTTCATCGGCGAGGCGATCATTCTCGGAGAGGGGCGGCGGTTCATCTCGGCCCTGATCATCCCGGACTTCGACCATCTGGCCAGGTTTGCCGGGGAACAGGGCCTCCCGGCCGGCGAAATGAGGGAAATCATCCGGAACCCCCGGGTTGTGGCCCTTTACAAGAAACGAATTTCCAAGCGGATGGAGGGTTGCGCGAAGTTCGAAACGGTAAAGAAATTCTTCCTGGTGCCGGAACCCTTGAAAATCGAGGAGGGGGATCTGACTCCCACCCAGAAGGTCCGGCGGGATCGCATCGCGGCAAAATTCCGGAGAGAGATCGAAACGCTCTATCGATGAAAACAGTCGATGAAGATAGGTTGAGAAGGCCGGCGGGCTGCCTCCTCAGGGACAGGGGTCCGATGCGATATTGAAGATCTCGGCCAGCAACATCAGGAAAATCCTACCCGAACTGGGAGAATGCGCCTGGGTGGCCAGCCCCTCGCCCTGCGGTCTTTCCTTGTTAAAGAACGGTTCCAGGGCGGAACTGCTCTTCTCGTTGACCAGGTAACCGCATTCCTCGGTGAAGTTTCGATTCCCGTCCAGCAGCCTGGACGAGAGACCACCGCCGCTCGCGCTCGAAGTCTCGTTAGCCGGAGAATCGACCTGCCCGGCCCAGACCGGAACCACGAGAAAAACCAAAACAGCCAAAAAAGCACCGCCGAATCGACGGTACTCATTCCGTGAAAACATGTTACTCTTCTCTCCGTATATTGTTTTATACCATGAACTCCGGCGGGAATCAATGCCTGACCGGGGGAGCCCCCTCTGCCGATAGCCCGCGGCAGGAAGAAGGGGCCTGCGGTCCCGGGCGGCGGGAGTGCATCCAAAATGATGGCGGAAGATCCTGATTTCCATTTATCCGGCGCGGCGGGGGAGAGAATGGGCCTGGCGCCCCGATTCTCCGCTCTCTTTTTCTCTCCCGGCCGCCTGTTTCACAGCCTCAACCATCGCCCGGTCTGGCTGGTGACGGTCCTTGTCGTTGCCGCCCTCCTGGGCCTGATGAACCTGGGATTCACCAGTTCCGAGACCGGCCAGGACCTGGCCAGAGAAGGGATCCGGGAGGCTTTCCGGGATAGAGATATTCCAATCGACGAGAATCTCCTTGATCAGCAGATTCTGATCCAGCGGATTGCAGCTCCAATAGCCCCTTTCCTGTTTTTACCCATCATCACCCTGTTTCTCGCTGCGATCCTCTACCTGGTCTTCAACGTGTTTCTCGGCGGCGACGGCACCTTCCGCAAGGTACTTGCCGTCTGCGGACACTCCTTCATTATCGGGATTCCCCAGTCCCTCCTCACCTTGGCCCTGATCTACATGAAACATTCCCTGCACGCCAACACCAGCTTTGCCGTCTTCCTGCCGTTCCTGGGAACGGAAACCTTGGCGTACAAGATTCTCCGGGGGATCGATCTTTTCTACCTGTGGCAGATCGGCCTGATCACCCTCGGGGTCTCGATCATCTACAGGCTCCCCACAAAGAAATGCGGGACGATCCTGTTCGGAATCTACTTCACCGCGATCGTCGCAATCGCCTTGATACGGCAGGCACTGCAGTAAAGGGGAAACCTTTTCCGGAGCGATTCGTATGATCCAGAACTGAATGGAGTTGTGAACTTTGAAACGAAGGAACAAGATTCTTCTCATCATTCTCGGGGTGATCCTGGTCGGCGGGCTGATCGCCGCCAACCTCAAATTCGATACCAAGAAACGGATCACCGTCCAGACCCACACCATCGCCCACAAGGATCTCCAGTCGATCGTTTCGGCCTCGGGAAAGATCGACGCGAAACGGCGGGTCAACGTCAGTTCCAACACCCTGGGCAAGATCGTCCGGCTCGCCGTGGAGGAAGGCGACCGTGTGGAGAAGGGCGACTTCCTCTTGCAGATCGACCCGGCCCCCTACCGGGCCAGCGTCGCCAGCCTGGAGGCAGCCATCCGGGCCGCGCAGGCGAGACTGAACCGTGACCAGGCCAATCGCGACAAGGCCGAGCTGGATCTGAAACGGAGCAATGACCTCCGCCGGAAGAACCTGATCCCGCAGGAGAATCTGGATGCCGCACGCACCTCCCTCGCCGTTGCCATCGCCGTTGAGAATGCCGCCCGCAACGAAGTGGAACGGCAACAGGCCAACCTGATCAATGCCCGGCACGACCTCGAACAGGTCACCATCCACGCGGAACTCTCTGGAATCGTCACCCGGTTGAACGTGGAGGAGGGAGAGAACGTCGTTACCGGAACGATGAACAACCCGGGCACCGTTCTGATGACCATCGCCGATCTCTCCGAGATCGAAGCCGAGATCGACGTGGACGAGACCGACGTTGTCGATGTCAGGCCGGGTCAGGAGGCGGAGGTTTCCATTGATGCCTACCCCGACAAGATCTTCAAAGGGAAAGTCACCCAGGTCGGCAACAGCGCCATATCCGCCTCAACCGGCGGCGGCCCGCAGGCGGTCAATTTCCGCGTAAAGGTGACCCTGATCGACGAGGTCCCCAACGTTCGGCCGGGGCTGAGCTGTACCGCCGACATCACCGTTGCCGTCC
>JAPUIV010000086.1 GCA_027296665.1 Acidobacteriota bacterium
GAATTTGCTGAATCGGTCGGGAAGGCCTGCGCATCCCGTCCTGCTCCGGTCGCGCCATTCCAGGTCGAAATGGTGGGAAGCGGATGGTTTCCGGAACAGGGCCCGCCCCGAATCCTGTGGATCGGAGTCGAGGAGGGAGAGGACGGGCTCAGGCGCCTGTTCCGCCACCTGGAAGATATACTCGCGGGACTGGGAATCAAGGGCGAACGGAGGCGCTTTTCCCCCCATCTCACCCTGGGCCGGGTGCGGGAAAGGGGTGGCCGGATCCAAAGGAGAGACCTGGAACCGTTCCGGGCCCGCAGGTGGGGTCGGTTTCTGGTGCAGGATTACCAACTGATGGAAAGCCGCCTGGCGACCGGGGGAGCCCGGTACTCAGTGGTGAAACGTTTCCCGCTGGGGTGTATGGGGGGAAGTTAAAAGTGGAATGGCTCGAATCCTGGTTTCCAGCGGTCTCCGCTCTGGCTGGAGCCTATCTTATCGGTTCGGTCCCCTTCGGTTATCTCCTGGTGAATTGGATCCGGGGAGTGGATATCCGTTCCCGGGGGAGCGGGAACATCGGTGCTACCAATGTCATGCGGCATCTTGGCACCACCGCGGGGATCGCGACACTGGTTTTGGATGCCGGGAAGGGCGCACTCGCAGTCTGGCTGGCCGGCTGGATCGGTCTGGATCGAAACTGGGTCGCGGCGTCGGGGATCTTGGCTGTGGCCGGCCACAGTTATCCGGTCTATTTGAGATTTCGCGGCGGCAAGGGTGTCGCCACTGGTTGCGGTGTCTTTCTCATGCTGGCTCCGATGGCAACACTTGCCACAGCCGTCTTGTTCCTGTTGACTGTTATTGTGAGTAGATTCGTTTCATTGGGCTCGGTGGTTGCGGCCCTTGGTCTTCCGATTTTCATTATCTGGTGGTACGGTCCGGCGGAATTCTCCGCTGCCCTCCTGGTGTCTGCGATGGTGCTGTTGCGGCACCGGAAGAACCTGCACAACCTCTGGTCGAAGAAGGAGAGGCACATCGGTGCCGTCGAAGAGGAGGACATTCTTAATCCCGGGGAAGAATCGACGAAATGAGAGGGATGCATTGATGCCGCATTATGGGGTAATAGGAGCTGGCAGCTGGGGAACGGCACTGGCCCTGCATCTACGCAGATCAGGGCATCAGGTTGGGCTCTGGGTCCATGGACCCCAAACTCTGGATGAGATCCGGTCGACAGGGGAGAACCGACTCTACCTTCCTGGCTGGCCGATCCCCCGGGATCTGAAGGTCTCGGGACGGCTGGAAGAGATTCTTGACGGAGCGAACCGGATCGTTCTCGCCGTCCCTTCACCCTTCTCCCGGAATGTGTATCTCCAGATCCGGGAATCGAGACCCGCCCCGGATGTATTATTCCTCATTGCCACAAAGGGGATCGAAGAGAATTCCCATCTGCGCATGTCCCAGGTCCTGGCCTCGGTCTGGGAGCCGATCGGAACGCTTCGCCAGGCGGTTCTATCGGGCCCGAGTTTTGCCGCCGAAGTAGCCCGTGGAGATCCCACCGCGGTGGTGATCGCCTCCGAGGAGGAACAGGTCTCCTCTCAGCTGCAGAAGGAAATCTCCCACGAATCCTTTCGTTGCTATCGGACCCAGGATATGGTCGGCGCGGAACTGGGTGGTGCGTTGAAGAACGTGATTGCCATTGCCGCCGGCGTTATCGCCGGACTGGGAATGGGGCATAACACCGTTGCCGCCTTGCTTACCCGTGGTCTGGTGGAAATGACCCGGCTTGCGGTAACCTTTGGCGCCCGGGAGCGGACCCTGGCCGGATTGGCCGGCATGGGGGATCTGGTACTGACCTGCACGGGAAACCTGAGTCGTAACCGGAGTGTCGGGGTGGCGTTGGGTGAAGGAAAGAAACTTGAGGAGATCATCGGGGGCATGCGAACGGTCGCCGAGGGGATCAAGACTACCCGCGCGGCGGTAACCCTGGCCGGTGACCGGGGCATCGACATGCCGATTGCCGGGGAAGTGTACCGGCTGCTTTTCGAGGAGGAAAGATCGGCCCGGGAGGCGATCCGGGATCTCCTCCGCCGTCCCCTGACCCGGGAGGAGAGCCTGAGGTGAGTCCGCCCTAATGATCGATATTCATTGCCATCTTCTTCCCGGCATCGACGACGGCGCCAAGACCATAGAAGAGTCGGTCGAGTTTTGCCGAATGGCCGAACTCGACGGGATCCGTACCATCGTGGCCACTCCGCACATGAGGTACGATACTTTCCCCAATACGGCGGAGGGGATCCAGAAAGCCCACGCGTCGTTATCCGCCCGCCTGGAGAGGGAGGAAGTTCACGTTCGCCTCATTCTTGGTGCCGAAGTTCATCTGGCTCCCGATCTGGCAGATCGTTTCCGTTCCGGCGATCTGATCACTTATGGCGGTATGGGGAAGTTCCTTCTTCTTGAACTTCCCTACCAGCAGTTTCCCGCCCGCGTGGAGGAGATGGTATTCCAGTTCCGCCTTCTCGGGGTTACCCCCGTTCTCGCCCACCCGGAGCGGATCGCCTTTTTCCTGGACGATTCCACCCGCCTGGGACGCCTGATCGAGCTCGGCGCCCTCACCCAGTTCACGGCATCAAGCATTACCGGGAAGTTCGGCGGCCCCATCCAGTCGTTTTGCCGGGAGATGTTCGAAAAAGGTTGGGTCGACACGATTGCCAGCGATGCTCACGACCTCCGTCACCGGCCGCCCATACTCTCCTCCGCGATGGCTGTGGTCAAGGAATGGGCCGGTGAAGAGGCAGCCAACAGGGTGGTGGAGGGGGCGCCGCGTGGGATCATCGAAGGAAAGAGTCCGGACTCATTCGTGGTTCGGCGGCCCCCGGATCGA
>JAPUIV010000087.1 GCA_027296665.1 Acidobacteriota bacterium
CGGATCGAGATCATGGAAGGGCTGAAATCGGGAGAAAGGATCGTTCTGAAAACCGGGGAAATGTTCATCGTGAGGTCGATTGCGGAGGAGTCTGATGGAACCGACTAAGGGAAACCGATTGGCGCCGACCCGGCTCGGTTCGCGCACCCTGCCCGAACTTCTGGAAAAGGATCGGCAGTCGCCGCCACCGGCCGAGGAGGGGGTGGAAGCGATCGGTCCCGTTCTGCAGATACGGGACTCCGGCGGCACCCAGAGAATTTTTTCCCTGGACCGCGATGAAACCCACCTGGGTCGACAAACAGTGAACGATATCCAGTTCCTGGAAAGCCACGTCTCCAAGAGGCATGCCAAGATCGTCCGAGAAGACAACCAGTTCCGGATCCTGGATGTCGGGAGCAAGGCCGGGGTGTACATCAACGGGAAACCGGTAAAGGAGCATGTCCTCATGGACGGGGACGTGATCACTTTCGGGTTGTCCTCCATGCCCACCCTGATATTCTCGGTCTCCGGAGGTGATACCACCTTCACCAGCCATTCCAAACTGATGTCGGCCCTGGGCACTTCCTCCGGGGAGCAGAGCCTCGACATACTGGCCCGGTTCCTGGAATTCAACCGATTGATCGGAAATCGCATCACCCTTGTCGAGATTCTGGAAAACGTGATCGACGTCGCCACCGAACTGACCGACGCGGAGCGGGGATTCCTGATCCTGAAGGCGGACGACGACACCCTGGACTACCGGATGGCCCGGGACAGCAACCGGCGCCCGATCCCCCTGCGGGAGATCCGGGTCAGCGAGACCATTGTCCGGGAAACCCTTGCCAGCGGGGTGACCCGCGTGGTCACCGACGTCCTCGAGGAAGACAGCCTGGTCGGACAGGAGAGCGTGCTCTCCCTGAACCTCCGATCGGCCATTGCCTTGCCCCTCAAAACATTCTCCCTGCCGGAGGAAAATGGGTCCGCGGAAATGGAGGGCAACGACATCTTCGGAGTTCTTTACCTCGATAGCAGGCAGACCCATGCATCCTTTTCGCGGCTGGACCGGGGGATCCTGGAAACGTTGGCGAATAACGCCTCCTCGGTCATTGAAAACGCCAGGCTCTACCGCGAGGCGGAGGATAAACGCCAGATGGAGGAAGAGTTTGCCCGGGCCCGGGAAGTCCAGGAGGCCCTCCTCCCCCAGAAGTTCTGGGAGACCGCGCATTTCGAGGTCGCCGGAAGCTGCACTCCCTGCTTCCAGCTCGGAGGCGATTACCTCGATCAAATTCGCATGCCGGGGGGCGATTGCTGCTTCGTGATCGCGGATGTCGCCGGGAAGGGCATGTCGGCAGCGCTGCTGGCCGCCGCCCTCCAGGGCATGATGGCGGCGGAGACCTCGATGCGGCAACCGTTGGGAAGACTGGTGGAGCGCATCAATTTCTCTATCTACCGGTTGCGCCAGGAGGGAAGATTCGTGACCTTCTTCTGCGGAATCCTGACACCGCGGGGGGAGTTGACCTATGTCAACGCCGGTCATGTGCCGCCGATGGTCATTTCCAGGAAGAAAGAGATCCAGACATTGTTTACCGGGTCTATGGCCCTCGGTTTCCGGCAATCGGTCTCTTATCAGGAACGGACAATCCGCCTGGATCCCGGTGACGTCGTTTTCCTGTACACCGACGGAGTCACCGAAGCGGAAGGGGATCGCGGTGCGATGTTCGGGGAAGATCGCCTGACAGAGGTCTTGAGTTCCGCCGCGGACCGTTCCGCCGAAGAGATTCATCTTCACATCAAGGATGAGGTGGACAGGTTTTGCGGAGAGGCGCCGCAGAGGGACGACGTGACCCTGATGGTGTTGAAATTCCTGGGGAACCGGTCTTGATCCTGATGTATGCCGATAGTGGAAGTCCGCCCCGGCGGGGGGGAAGGGGTGAGGCGAAACCGGTGAAGGAAAAGAAGAAAACCGCCAGGCGCAAGGTTCCGGAGCAGCTGGATTCCACCAACTCGCTCCTCGTACACGATATCAAAAACCTGTCCTTCCGGCTCGGTTCCCTGTTACAGAACCTGGAGAATAACTACGAGGATCCTCTGTTCAAGAAGAGCGTTCTGGATATCCTCACCGACACCGTCGACCGGATGGACCAGATCATTCACCGGTGCCGGGGACGGCAAGGGGATCTCATCATCAAATACCCGATCGACCTGAATGAGATCCTCAATGAAATCGTCAACCTGTTGCCTCGACCCGCCAAAAAAAGATTTTTCATCCGGGAATCGTACGAGAACATCCCCACCATCTGGGGGGATCCGGAGTACCTGAAGGAGGCGTTCTCCATCCTCACCGACAACGCCCTGCAGGCAATGGAACAGGATGGCGGACAACTTCAACTCTCCACAAGTTTTCTTGTGACCCGGTCGGGCCGGAAGAAGGTGATTGTGAAGATCTCCGACACCGGGTGCGGGATGTCCAAGGAATTCATCAAAACTCGTCTGTACGCTCCATTCGTTTCCACCAAGGAAAACGGCCTCGGTCTGGGGCTCTACGCCTGCCGGAAGATCATCGCCCTCCATGAAGGAACCATTCGTACCACCAGCAGGGAAGGCGATGATCTTCCGGATCGATTTCCCCACCGCCACATGAGGAAGAAGGGGTAATGCGAAACGGCAATCACAGGTTGTTGATCGTGGAGGACGACAAGCTCCTCCGGGAGCAGCTCTGGTGGTCCCTCAAGAAGGACTACGAGGTCTTTCAGGCGGGCGATAGGGCCGCGGCGATCGAATCGGTCATCAAACACCAGCCCGACCTGATCCTGCTCGATCTTCACCTCCCTCCTGACAACAATTCGGAGGGGGGAATCCTCCTTCTCAAGAACATCAGGCGGCAGGCCAGGGAAGCGGTCATCATCGTGATGACCGGCGATCAGAAGAAGGAATCGGCCCTCCGGGCGATGGAGGAGGGGGCATACGACTATTTCCGGAAGCCGGTCGATCTGGCCGAATTGAAGATGATCATCCACCGGGCCCTGGAAAAATTGATGATCGAGAAAGAAAACCGCATGCTCAGGGAAAAGTTCCACCAGGAAAACTCCTACGAAGGGATCATCGGCGTGAGCAAGGCGATGGGGAAGGTCTTCGACTCGATCCGGCGGGTGGCCGACAGCAACGCCACCGTGATTCTTCGGGGAGAAAGCGGGACCGGCAAGGACCTGGTCGCCCGGGCCATTCACAATACCGGTCCCCGGAAGAAAAAGCCCTTCATCGCGGTCCAGTGTTCAGCCCTCCCGGAACACCTGATCGAGAGCGAGCTTTTCGGCCACGAGAAGGGCGCCTTCACCGGGGCCGTCAACGACCGGGCCGGCCGATTCGAGATGGCCCACCAGGGAACCCTGTTTCTCGACGAGATCGGCACCATGAGTCCCGCAATACAGGCCAAGCTCCTGCGCATCCTGGAACAGAAAGAGTTTCTCCGGCTCGGCGCCAAGGAACCGGTCCAGGTCGATGTCCGGTTGATCACCGCGACCAACGAGGATCTGGAGGCACGCATCCGCGAGGGTAAGTTCCGGGAAGACCTCTATTTTCGGGTCCATGTCTTTCCCCTCCATCTCCCTGCCCTGCGGCAACGCCGGGAGGATATCCCCCTCCTCGTCAAGCATTTTTTGAAGGTATTTTGCGACTCCCATGGAGTCCCGGGGAAGGGCATCACGGCCGATGCCATGGAAACCCTTTCGAACGCTCCCTGGCCGGGTAACGTACGGCAGCTCAAGAACTTCGTCATGACCCTCGTGCTCACCATTGACAGTGAACGGATCACCTCCGCCGATCTCCCAACGGGACATGCACTGCCATCCTCGGAGGCGGGCCAGGCGTTTCCCGCAGTGACCATCGACGGATTGAGCCTACCCGAAGCGGTTGAACAATTCGAAGTCCAGCTCCTGAAGGACGCCCTCCAGAAAACCGAGGGAATCAAGGTTGAGGCCGCGAAACTTCTCGGGGTCGACAAGAACCGGATGATGTACCTCTGCCGGAAACACCATATTTGAGTTGAAAGATTCAACCCCGGGTTGAAATCTTCATTCCCGGATTCAGGGAATAAACATCCGAGATCACCTACCGGTCGAACGGCCGGGCCAAGAGCCGATCCCGGAGGGGGCATCCCAGGGAAACGGGAAATCATTCTGGCATGCTTGTTGCTATTGTGAAGGGTGATTGACGAAGGAAATCTGCTACGAAACCAAGAAGGAGGTTCACAATGGTAGAGAAATTCTCGGTAACGGTTCCGTTGACGGCTCGGCAGAAGGCCCAGATCAAGAAGGCCACCGGAAGAACAATCTCCGCGGTCAAGGTGGAGAAGGCCGGAGCCCGGACCGTCCTGAAAACCGCCAGGATGAAACTCACGAAGCGGTGGCTGAGCCCTGAAGGTCCGTCAAAACCTTTCTGAACATCGGTTGAAGTTCAGGTTGCGGCTGGCATGACGTGCTGCTGGCCGAATGGAAATAAAAGCCGTCCGACCGCAAGTCGGGCGGCTTTTACCATATTCTGGTCCCGATCCAGCGCCGGAATGCCCTTCCCGCCCTCCTGGCTGGAGTTGCCCTGCCAACCTGGATCCAGGCGGTACCGGCCATTCCCGTCCGGATCCCCTCCGGCCCTTGAAGGATCTCGACAATCACCTCGAAGTCGGCCACCCCCTCGCGCCGGCGGCGGTTTCCAGGACCCTTCGCCGGCCGGGAGGCCGGCGCCAGGGAAACCACACTACCGGTTGCGATCTGAAAGGGAAAGGAGATCAACTGCAGATCCACCCTCTGCCCCGAACGGATCTGGTCCAGCTCCGCTTCCCGGACCGGTATCCTCGCGACCAACTCCTCCGGCTGGATGATCTCGCAGAGCAGATCCCCCCGGTGGAGGTAAGTCCCCACCTTCTCATCCAACCGGGCAGTGGTCACCACGCCGCCAATGGGGGCGCGCAGCGTGAGTTCATCGACCCTTTTCAGGTAAATCCGGATCTGCGCCTCCACCTGGTTCCTCTCCCGAATCTTCTTGGCCGCCTCGGCCGGCTTGCCCCTTCCCGCGGCCGCCTCGATCTCTTTCCGGATGAGCTCGAGCCGGGATTCCATCATTTTCAGCTCACCGGCCAGATCCTCATTTTTCAGGAAGGCCAGGAGCTCTCCCTTCTCCACATGCTGTCCTTCCATCACCAGGATCTTGGCGATCCGGCCCTCCTCCCCGGCCCGAACGAAGGCAATCGAATCGGGTTCCAGGTAGAAATCTGCCCGGACCGCCACGGGAAATTTCAGAAAAACCGCAACCAGGAAAAGGGCGCCGGCCGCAGTTCCCAGGATCGAAAGGGATCGTCTCGTCATGAAAATCTCCCGTTTGTCGAGAAAGAGGAATTTCAGGACCCTGAGGAGCTTCCTCAGGTAATTCCGCATGAGGAACAGAAGCACGAAGAGAAAAACCATGTTGCCGGAACTCCCCATCAACGCGACGAACACGTTCCGGATCAAGAACATGAAAAATCCGATCAGGAAAACCTTGTAGAGGAAGGAGAAAACGGCATAGATGAAAAAGATCCGGCGAACTTTCCGGGAAACAAGCTCCAGCTGGACCGGCAGCCTGAGCAGGTGTTTCTTGAGCCATCCGTTCAGGTAAGCGAACGAACGCTCCGACAGGTCCGGGATCTCCAGGTAGTCCATGAGGGAGTAATACCCGTCGAGTTTGATCAGCGGGTTGTAATTGATGATCACAGAAGACAGTCCCATCATGAGAAGCATCTTGTAGGAAAACTCGTGCACCATCGACCCGGGTGAAGTAAGGGCCCAGAGAAAGGTGGCGAGAGCGCACAGGAAGGTCTCGAAGTACCCCCCCGCGAAGATCACCCACTGCCGCCGGAAGTGGCTTTTCAGTAGATAGGCGTCACTGACGTCCACGAAGAAACAGGGTGCGAAGTAAAGGAATAGTAGGCCCATCTGGGTGACATCCCCGCCAAAACGTTTGCAGGTCAGCCCGTGCGCGCTCTCGTGGAGAAATCCGATCACGAAGATGATGATGTAAAACTGAAAGATGTCGGCGCTGGTCCGGTCCTGAAAGGAAAAGAGGGCCAGGGTACCGTCCCGAACCTCGTCCCACCGGATCACCCAGATGACCAGCATGGCGAGGATACATACCAGGGAAACCCAGACAAAAGCGGGCGTCCAGAAGAACCGCAGGTGGGGAACGGCGCGTTCGAAGAAGCGGTTCGGATTCCAGGCGGGGAGGGTGATTTCAAACAGGCTGCCGTAACGGCTGCGATGGGCAGCCTGGGCCTTCCGGCGGTCCCGGATGGTCTCGAGGAGGATGCGTTTCCGATCCTCTCTTGATTTTTCGAACAGGTCGGTGCCGCGAAACCCCTCGATGTATTCCATGAGGGCGGTGGAATCGATACGGGCCCCGCGGTTCCGGGTCTGGAACTCCTCGAGGAGTTCCTCCGCCGTTCGATCGCCGTCCAGCAGCGAGATGATGCCGTGCTGAACCGAATCCAGATTGTAGTAGTCCCCGGTCTCGAGAACCTTGTAGACGTAGGTTGTTTCCCCGCGGTTCACCTGGGGGATGATGACCAGGTCGCTCCGGAGTTTCGGAAGGGATTTCACGGCCACATGGCCCAGACCATCCTGTACAGGCCCCGGACGGGTCTGCGAAACAGGAAGTAGCCCAGGCTGCGATGGCCAACCAGGATCTTGGCCCGTCCCAGCATGCCGGTCTTCAATGGGAGGCCATTCCCATCGATCCTGGCTCGGGCTATCAGGTACCTCTTCCGGTCCTTTTCCGTGACCCGCTCACCGACGATTTCAATCTCGCCAAAGAAGATCCTCAGGGGAAAGGAATCGATCTTGAGGCGAAGTTTCTGTCCCTCCCGGATCTCCTGGATCTCCGCTTCGGGGACAAGGATCTCCACCGCGACCTCCTGCATATCGGCAACGCGGCAAAATTCCTCTCCCTTGGCGAGAAACATGCCGACCTTCTGTTCCAACCTGGGAGTGATGATCACTCCGTTCACCGGCGAGGTGATCATGGTTTTCTCAAGCTGCCGGCGCAGAAGGTTCATTTCCTCGGCCGTCTGATCCCGGCGGATCCTGGCCTGTCCCGCGCCTGCCAGGTCGAGCATCGCGTCGTAGCGCGCCACCTCCCGGTTGGCGATGTCATGGCGGGAACGCGCCTCTTCCCATGCCGCGAGATAATCCTGTTCCACCAGGGACGCAATCCTTTCCCCCTTGCGGATTTCGTCTCCTTCCCGAAAGTAGACCTGCCGGATCACACCTGCGACTTCGGCCGCAACCACCGAACTCATGGCCGGCAGTACCACCGCCTGTCCGCCGACATTCATGTTCCAGGGGACGAAGGTAAAGATCGCCGCCGCCGCGGCAAATCCGGCGTTTCGCACCCACTTCCACAACGGCACCTTTTTCAGGCGGTTCTTCCAGCCGACGATCGGCTGGATGATATTGATCAACGGGATCTCGTGGTAAAGAAAGGCGTTGCGGATCGCCACCGTCGCCTGGTTCACCAGGATGTTGAACATCTCCAGCTGCTCCTGGGTGACGAAATAGGGCTGGGAGCTTTCGATGCTCAACATTCCCAGAAGACCCTCCTCGTCCCTCAAGGGAAGAGCCACGAATGTCTTCATGCCGCTCTGTTTGAAATATTTTCTGAATTTTTCCTTGTTCTCCTCCCGGTCCGCCTCGATCTCCCCTTCCAGTTCGGAGACATAAATCCCATTGCCGCTCAACTGAACCCAGGTCAGGATCTCCTTCAACGCCTTGATGTGGGGATCCTTCCGGTCGATCTCCATCTGGCCGGAGACCGCCCGGAGGTCAATCTGCCTGCCCTCCGCCAGCAGGACCGCGCAGCGTTCGGCGGGAACCAGATCGTCGGCCCGGTTCACCACCGTTTTCAGAACCCGATCCAGGTCCAGTGTCGAGGTGATTTCCCGGCTGACATCCAGCAGGGCGCCAAGCTCTTCCGCCTTTCTTTCCGCCTGGAACAGATTCGAGTTGCGCAGGGCGGCGGCGGCTTGCCCCGCGATCTCCTCCAGAAAATCACGATCATCCTCGGAAAATCCGGGAGAGTCGGAGGCGCGGACGATCTCGATCGCCCCCAGGCAGTTCTCCTCAACCAGGAGGGGAACGCAAAGGATCGAACCCGGGGGATCGCTCTCCGCCACCGTCACCACAGCTTCTTCCGCCGCGGCGACGTCGGCAACCCAGATCGTTTCTCGGCGCCGCACGCAATTCCACGGCAACCCTTCACCCGACTCGGACGGGAATGTCTCCTCGACCTCCGGGGGAAATCGGCACAACACACTTTGACCGTCCTCGGCGGGCAGCCAGATCCGGCACACGTCCACCTCGAAGATCAGGCGAATCCGGGCGGCAATGGCGGGCAAAAGGGTTTCCTGCTCGAGCGTGGAATGAAAGACCTTCGAGACATCGTACAGTTGAGTCAGCCGGTTGATCACCCCGAGCTGTTTTTCCCGCCGGGACTGGAAACGACCTATCGAAGAAGCGGCAGCGGAGGCAAGAGTTCCGATGGCGGTGAGGTACCGGAGCTTCTCGGGATATTCCTCCTGCGGTGATGGTTTCTCCCGGATCAGTTCCAGGACCCCCACCCGCTCCTTGTCCCAGGTGAAGGGGAGGCAATAGATCTCTGCCACCGGCGGTCTCTCGGCGGGATCGAGGTGGACAAGAACTTCAGATCCGATCTCGCCCCCGCGTTTCGCCACCAGCTTGCCACGGGTCACCGCCTCGGCGATCGGATCCCCTTTTCCGCCCGCTCCCGCCGGGGCGGCTGAATACAGGCCCCGGGGAACTCCCAACTCCAGGGTGAACTCCCGGGTCCGTCTCCGAAAGGTCCAGACCGCTGCCCAGTCCGCGTCGATCCCTTCCCGTGCGGTCGAAGCCAGATTCCGTAGAAAATCCCCCGGGTTCTCGGCCTCCATCAGGGAACGGGCCAGACCAAGGAGGGGGGCGTTGCCCCTTTCCATCATGAAGCTCCCGTCGGTTTTTTGATGTCCAGACTACCTTTTTGGTGTATAAATACTAGCATAGAATGACTGTTCGGGAAATGATCCCCCTGGAAATGCAAGCGGAAGGTCAAATCGTCCCCCGAAGAGGGACAACCGGAACGCCGAGGGGCCGGCAAGACAAACCCTGAAGGAGAGATATGAAGATCAAGGAAAGATCGGAGGGGGAGGTAACCATTCTGGAACTCAAGGGCTCCCTCGCTCTGGGCCCGGGAGAAGACGCCTTCCGGCAGAAGATGGCGCAGCTGATTGAGGAGAAACGGACCCATATCCTTCTTGATTTCAAGGAAGTGGAATTCATCGACAGCTCCGGGGTCGGCGCCCTGGTGAAATACCTCACCACCATCACCCGCGAGGGGGGCAAGCTGAAGTGCGTGAATCCAGGCCATCTGATCCAAAAGGTTCTCAAGATCACCGGCGTCTACGATCTCTTCGAATTCTACCCCGATGAAAAGACGGCCCTCTCCGGATTTTGAGAGAAGAAAGAACCTCCAGCCGGAAAAAGGTCAAACTCATGCGGATCGCACTGGCTCAACAATCAGCCGTCCTGGACCGTGAACGGAACCTGGAGAAGGCGTTGAATTCCATGCGGCGGGCCAAGGAAGGCGGGGCGGACCTGATCGTCTTTCCGGAGCTGGTCCTCGACCGGTTCTTCCCGCAGCAGGAGGGGAACCTCTGGGCCCGCGAGATTGCCGAAACGATCCCGGGACCGACGACGGAGAAGGTCGCGGCCCTGGCGCGGGAACTGTCACTGGTCACCGTCTTCAACCTGTACGAGGTTGACGCTCAGGGAAGATATTTCGACAGCTCTCCCGTGTTCGATGCCGACGGCAGCCTGCTCGGCGTTTCCCAGATGCTGCACATCACCGATTACCACCGGTTTCACGAGAAAAGTTATTACCACCCCGGGGACCCCGGGGCGCGGGTGTTCGACACCCGGGCCGGAAAGATCGGTGTGGCGATCTGCTACGATCGTCATTATCCGGAATATATGCGGGCCCTCGCCCTCGGCGGCGCCGAACTGGTGGCGGTACCGCAGGCGGGGGCGCTGGGGGAATGGCCGAAAGGGATGTTCGAGGCGGAGCTGCGCACCGCCGCTTTTCAGAACGGATACTTCGTGGCGCTGTGTAACCGGGTCGGTAAGGAGGAGGAACTCCTCTTCGCGGGGGAATCATTCGTCACCGATCCGGAAGGCCAGGTTCTCACCCGCGGGAAATCGCTGGAGGAAGATCTGGTTCTTGCCGACCTGAACCTGGACCGATGCGAATCCTCCACCGCCCGACGGATGTTCCTGCGCGACCGGCGTCCGGAGATCTACGCCGAATGGTTCGGTTCAGGGGAACGATCGAAATGATCCTGAAGATCAAATCGAGAGGGAAAAAGCCGTTCCAGATCGATCTGGAACAGGATCGGTTCCGCATCGGCCGCTCCTCCCAGAACGATCTCAAGCTCGCGGCCGATCCCGCCCTCTCCCGCTTTCATGCGGAGATTCGCAAAACGAATGCGGAGTTCTACGTGTCCGACCTGGACAGCCGCAACGGCACATTCATCAACGGCAAACGGGTGGAGAGGTCGACCCAACTCCGCGACGGCGACCGCATCTCGATCGGGGAAACGGAGATCATTTTCGGAAACGAAAGCCAGCCGTTGGTCACGCTGGATGACACCTCGGTCCCCACCGATCTCAATACCACCAGCATCCCACTCGACGACATCCTCCATCCGGCCATCCAGCCCTCGACTCCCAGGATCTCCCCTGCCGTCCGGATGCCGGAGCGCAACCCGAACCACCTGGCGATCATCACCAAGGCAGGGAGGGAGATGATCCGGCACCGGCCCCTCAACGAAGTGTTCGATCTGATCATGGACCTGGTCCTCCAGGCGATCCCTGCGGAGCGCGGATGCCTGATGCTGCGGGAAGGGAAAGAGAAAAAACTGGTCGCCAAGGTCGCGCGGGATACCCACGGGGGATCGCCAGGCCCGATCTCCCTGAGCAGCACCATCGCCAGGATGGTCATCGAGGAGAAGAAATCGGTGGTCACCACCGACGCCCAGACCGATAAGCGTTTTCAGGGAAAGGAGAGCATCGTCCTGGAAGGGATCCGGTCCGCCATTTGCGTTCCACTGTGGAACAATCGCGAGGTGACCGGCCTGATCTACCTGGACACCCAGGATTTCGGCACCAATTTCACCGAGGAAGACATCCATCTTCTCACCATCCTGGGCAACATCGCCGCGGTGAAGATCGAGAACGATTCGCTGGTTCAGGAACAGTTCATGAAGAAGCGGATGGAGGAGGAGCTGGGAAAGGCGGCCGAGATCCAGAAAGGCTTCCTGCCCTTCTCCACCCCTTCGGTGGCCGGTCTCGACATTCTCGGCTTCAATATCTCCTGCGAGGCGGTGGGAGGCGATTCCTTCGATTTCGTCCTTCGTGACGAGAACCGGCTGGTCGCGGCAATCGGCGACGTGTCGGGCAAGGGGATGCCCGCGGCCCTTCTCATGGCCCATATACAGGCAGCCTTCCGCGCCTGGGTGGACGCCGGCGTCTCTCTCCCAAAGCTGATCCAGAGATTGAACCAGGCGGTGATCCGTTCCCGCCAGGACAACAAATTCATCTCCTTCTTCGTCACCGAGATCGATCCGGAGGCGGGGAAACTGACTTACTGCAATGCCGGCCACAACCCGCCCTACCTGGTCCGGGCCGGGGGAGAGGTGGTTCGCCTCACCAGCGGCGGGCTGATCCTCGGAGTCCTTCCGGAAACCGAATTTGCCGAAGAGAGTCTGCCCATCGGGAAGGGTGATCTGATCCTGATGTACAGCGATGGCCTGACCGAAAGCATGGACCCCGATGAGGAACAGTACGGAGAGGAGCGCCTGGAACGGTTCCTCGGGAAACACCACAAGGAGCCCTGCAAGAAGATTCAGGATAGCCTGGAGAAGGAACTCAAGGATTTCTGCGCCGGCGCTCCCCAGCATGACGATCTCACCCTGGTGCTGATCCGGAAAACCTGACCGCTGGAGGATACCCACGATGGGAATGTTCCCCCCCCTGAACCTGAAATCCTGGATCGAGGAGAACCGGCACCTTCTGAAACCACCGGTGGGTAACAAGATGGTCTGGAAGGATACCGAGTTTCTCATCATGGTGGTGGGCGGGCCGAATTGCCGCAAGGATTTCCATATCGATCCGGGCGAGGAGTTTTTTTACCAGCTGGAGGGGGACATCATCCTCCGGGTCATGGAGGAGGGCAAGCCGCGCGATATCTCCATCCGCGAGGGGGAGATCTTTCTCCTCCCTTCCCTCGTTCCGCACTCCCCCCAGCGGCCGGAAAACACCGTCGGCCTGGTGATCGAACGGCAGCGGCGGAAAGAGGAAAAAGACGCCCTCCGGTGGTATTGCGAGCGGTGCGGTCATGTGCTCCACGAGGCCCAGTTCCACCTGGTTGACCTGAGCACCCAGTTGAAACCGTTGATCGAGAACTACTACGCCGACGAGAAGTTGCGCACCTGCGCCCAGTGCGGTGAGATCCAGCAACCACCGGCGGCCTGATCGAAGTCCCCCGTGAACCGGAAGTTCCGTAAAATCGACCTCCATACCCCCATCCTCCCGGAGTCTCTTCCCGACCTGGAACGGCGATACGGGTACGGGGGATTCATCCGGCTGGAGCCTGGCAAAAAGGGGCGAGCCAGGATGATGCTGGACGGCGCCCTGTTCCGGGAGTGCGGCGAGAACCTCTGGAACCCGGCCCGCCGCCTGGAAGAATGCGACCGGTCCGGCGTCGAGATCCAGGTTCTGTCCACCGTTCCGGTGATGTTCGGCTACTGGGCAAAGGCGGAACATGGTCTTGACCTGGCCCGCCTCTTGAACGATCACATCCATTCGGTGGTTCAGGCCCATCCCGGCCGATTCGTCGGCCTGGGCACCATTCCGCTGCAGGCCCCGGAAGCCGCGATCGGGGAGATGGAACGTTGCGTGGTCGAGCTTGGCCTGGCTGGAGTGGAGATCGGAACTCATGTGAACGGGTGGAATCTCGACCACCCCCGGCTGTTCCCTGTGTTTCAGGCGGCCCAGGATCTCGGTGCCGCCATCTTCGTTCACCCCTGGCAGGTGCTCGGCCAGGACAGGTTGAAGAAATACTGGCTGGAATGGCTGGTGGGGATGCCCGCCGAAACTTCCCTGGCCATCTGTTCCCTGATCTTCGGCGGGGTTCTGGAACGGCTCCCCGGCCTGCGGATCTGTTTCGCCCACGGCGGCGGGT
>JAPUIV010000088.1 GCA_027296665.1 Acidobacteriota bacterium
AGAGAAACCGGACGAAGTCGGCCTGCCCCCGCTCGCCGAGCCCGAAGGTCAGGCGAGGATCGTTCTGGGACAGGTAGCCGGAACCGCCCGATACCTCCTGCTTTTGCCACAAACCCCCGGCTTGCACCTCCACCTTGGTCCCGATCCCTTGCCGGTTGCTGCTGAGGCCCCGGGTGATCATCTGGAGGGAAAAGTTCCGCTCCCCTCCCCGGTTCTCCAGAAGTACCGCGGGCCCGCCATTCGACGTCACCAGAATGTCGGCATCCCCGTCACCATCGTAGTCAGCCAGAGCGACACCACGCGGGAAGGCCGGGATCAAACCGGCCAGGCCGGCCTCGACGGTGATATCGGTCCAACCGTTCTTGCCGAGCCCCCGGAGCAGTAAAACCTTTCCTTCGCCTCCCTTCCCCTCACCCACCAGAAACAGGTCGGGGAATCCGTCATTATCGAAGTCGGCCACCTGCAGACCGGTGGAAACGGCCCATCCGGCCGTCTCCCGCAGCGCCTCCACGGAGCCCGGGTCGGGCAGAAAGCGACGCCCGCCCTGGTTGAGCAGTATCGCGGCGGGGCGGCCGTGACCGGTGACCACCAGATCCATGTATCCGTCCTTGTTCAGATCCGCGGCGACCGCTCCCAGGATCTTCCCCCCCGCCGGCAGACCCATCTCTCCGGCCAGGTCGCGGAAGCGATCCTCCCGCAGGTTGGTCTGGATCTCGGGCGGGCTCCCGTCGTTCCAGAAGAACAGATCGATGTCCCGATCGTTGTCGAAATCCGAGAACAACACCCCCAGGCTCTCTTTCCTGCCGCCGGAGATCTTCACCTCCGCGGCCCGCTCCGTGAAGGTGCCGTTGCCGTTGTTCCGGTACAGGCGGTTGGGCTTTCCCTGGCCGATTGAATCACCGCCATTGCCCGACCCGGCGGTCACGTACAGATCGAGATCCCCGTCATGGTCGATGTCGGCAAAGGCCGCCCCGAGGCTCGGATCGGGTGCCTCGATCCCGGCCTCGGCGGTCACATCCTCGAAGGTCCCGTCCCCCCGGTTGCGGTACAGGCGATCGGACCCGAGGTTGGCGACGAACAGGTCGGGATCGCCGTCATTGTCGTAGTCGCCGAAATAGGCCGCCATCCCCTCGCCGGTATCAGCCACCCCGGCCGACGCCCCCACCTCCTCGAAAGTCCCGTCTCCCCGGTTGCGATACAGGGCGTTGGGGCCGCCGAGATCGGGAAGGTAGAGGTCGGGGTCGCCGTCTCCATCGATGTCGGCCCAGGCCGCGCCCGATCCGATGCCCCGCAACCGGGCCGATCCCGCCGCCCCTTGCTCCCCGGCGAACGAGCCCGGTCCGGAGTGGATGAAGGTCAGGCCGGCCGGACCGGAAACATCCAGGAAACGGATCCCGTCGGCGGGGAGGGGGGCGCTGCGCACTCCCGCCTCTCCGTAGACCGAGATCGCCACGGCGTAGCGTCCCTGTTCAGTGTACTGCTGTCCCGCCGTGGTGCCCTCTCCGGCCTCACTCATCTCGCGGAAGCGGGCCATCCACCGGTCCGCCTCCTGCCGCTCCCCGAGCTCCATGAACACGCTGGCCAGCTTGAACACGGCCGAGGCATTGTACCGATTGAGTTCAACCGCCCGCTGCAGAAATCCAGAGGCCTGCCGCGACCGCTTCTCGCGAAAATGCAGGAGGCCGAGGTTGTAGTACAGGTCGGTATCCTCGATCCCCGCGTCGATCAGCCGCTGGAACCACGCGATCGCCTCTTCCGACTGTCCCTGGTTCTTGAAGATCAACCCCTTGCAATAGGCCGCGACCCGGTTTTCGGGATCGAGGGACAGGGCGCGATCGAACGCCTCCAGCGCCTCCCGGTTGCGGCGAAGGTTCATGTAGGCAATCCCCAGGTTCACGTGCCCGACCGGCCAGTCCGGCGCGTTCTCGATCGCCTTGCCGAACTGCTCCTCCGCCCGGCCATAACGGTGCCGTTCGAGCCAGGCCACCCCGAGATTGTTCCATTGCATGACCTGCTCCGCCTCGATCCCGGCTCGCACCGGGATCTCGCCGCCGGTGTCGGGACCCGGGCAACCGGTGAGCAGCGCCGCGCCGAGAAGAATCAACCACCCGGCCAGGGTCCGCCCGTTGTTCCGTCTCATACCTATCCTCGCCTCCTGTTTCCGTTCACGCGGTCCCGCCCGGCCGCAGCACCCGGCCCGCCTTCGACTCCAGCCATTTCCCCCCTGAGACGACCGGCTGCCCGTTGATCACCACATGCTCGATTCCATCCGGAAAGGTGCGCGGCCGCAGGTAGTCGGATCGATCGCGTACCGTCACAGGATCGAAGACTACCAGATCGGCCCGGGCCCCCTCCCGGACCACTCCCCGGTCCGACAGCCCCATCCGGGCCGCCGGCAGGGAGGTCATCTTCCGGATCGCCTCCTCCACCGGGAACAGTTTCTGTTCCCTGGCGAACCTGCCGAGGACGCGCGGGTAGGTCCCGTAGGCGCCCGGATGGGGGGAACCGCTGCCGATATCCCAGGCATCGGTGACGAACGACCGCGTCGGATGCCGGAGAAGAAGTTTGAGCGGCTCCTCGTTCTCCCGATCCCCGGAGATCCCGAACAGCATCTGCGTCAGGATCCCGTCCTCATCGAGAACCAGGTCGGAGATCGCGGTGAACGGATCCTTGCCGGTAACCCCGGCAAGCCGCGCCAGGTCCATGCCGATGTAACGGCGATTTCCGGGCCGGTTCAGATGCGCGATCTGGATGTTCTCCCAGCCGACATCGCGGACGATGTTGAGAGCCCACCGGTGCGGTTCCCAGGGCGGCCAGCTCGCATCGGCCTGTTCCATGTCGCGCTGCATCCGTTTCCGGCAAGCCGGATCGCGGAGCTTGGCAAGGAAGGGCTGCACCCCCTCGGCCAGGGCCCAGGAAGGATAGATCGCCAGCATCGTGGTACACACCGACGGATAGGGGATCACATCCTGGGTGAGATCGAGTCCCCGGTCGATCGCCTCCTCCTCCATCGCGATCACCCGCGGCAGGAGATCCCATGCCCGTCTCCCCTGCGCGTGATCATGCGAATGGTGCACTGAAGCGCCGGATCGGATTCCCACCTCGATGATCTCGCGGACGGAATGAAGAAGATTTTCGCGGCCGCCGCCACGCTGGTGAAAGCAGGCGAACCGTTGCCGGGAGGCCGCGACCCGGCAGAGCCTGACCAGTTCATCGGTGTCGGCATACAGCCCCGGAGGATAGATCAATCCAAAGGAGATGCCGAAGGCGCCTTCCGCGAGCCCCGCCTCGATCATCTCCTCCATTCGGAGGAACTGGGATCCGGTGGGCGGCCCCGCCCGCATCCCCATCGCGGCCAACCGGACGGCGCCATGGCCGATGAGGGTGCCGACGTTCAACGGAACACCGATCGATTCCAAACGGTTGAGATATTCACCGATCCCTCGCCATTCCCAGCCGACCCCTTCCGGGGTGATGAATCCGGTCACGAAACGGATCGCCGGGAACGATTGTTCGACCAGGGGGGCCACGCCGATGCCGCAGTTTCCCACCAGCTCGGTCGTGATCCCCTGGCGCACCCTTCCCTCCAGCAGCCGGGTTCCCGCCGCGCCGCCCAGGGCGAACAGGAGATCGGAATGGGAATGGAGATCGATGAAACCGGGGCAGAGGATCCGCCCTTCCATCGCCAGGATCTTTCGGGCCCTCCCTGCCGGCAGGTCCGGCGCGACCCGCTCGATCCGGTCGCCGCGCAGGCCGACATCGGCCCGCCGGGGCGGCGAACCGGTCCCGTCGACGACGAGACCCCCGCGAAACAAGAGATCGAATGGCTCCATATAATTCCGGCCGATCCTCCCAGATCATGAACGATTATACCGGTAGGCCCGGGACCGGAATACGAAATCGTACCGGGCGGGCGAAAAAAAACGGCTTTCCGGCCGCGGCTTCCGGCCCCGTCATCTTGCCCGGGGAATCGACCCTGTGGTATCATAGGGAAGGTAAAGATCCAATAAACACAAGGGTATCCGAGCCTTTCCAGCCGGAACAGGAATGCCAGAGATGTCGCCAGAAATCGAAATGACCCGGGATCGCCGCCCGGAAAAAGAAAAGAAATCGTCCCGCATCCTGCTGGTCGACGACGACCCGGAGACGGTAGATCTCCTGACGCAGTGGTTCCGGATGGACGGCTATGATGTCCTGTCGGTCAACAGCGGCCGGAAGGCGATCGATCTGGTCCGGAAATCCCCCCCCGATCTGATCCTGCTGGATCTCCTGCTTCCCGATATCGGCGGGGTCGAGGTGACCCGGGCCTTGCGCCAGGATCCGATCAGCCGGCACATCCCGATCGTGATCATGACCGCCCGGCGGAACCCCGAGGGAAAGGTGGAGGCGTTGGGGGTCGGCGCCGACGACTTCATCGCCAAACCTTTCAATTTTGACGAACTCGACGCCAC
>JAPUIV010000089.1 GCA_027296665.1 Acidobacteriota bacterium
CAGGAGTACGGTCCCGAACCATGTTGCAGAACCTGGATCCATATCCTATTTTTTCGAAAAAAAAGTCAAAGAGGCTGACACCGGCTCCTTAGGGTGTTAATATCGACCGACGCCCCAGGCCCCTCGCCGCGGGCAACACCAAAGAGAGGTATTTTCCGATGCACAATTCCCCACGTATCGGTTCCTGGAGATCGTTCATTGGTATTCTGGCGATCGCTGCCCTGATCACCGGTTGCGCCACCATGAGTGGAAACACGCGAACCACATCACGGGACAAGACCAAGAAAGGGGCCGGCATCGGCGCCGCCGCCGGTGCGATTCTCGGAGCTCTTCTTGGAGAAGGCGGGGCCGATGAGATCCTCGCCGGAGCCGCCATCGGCGCCGGCATCGGCGCCGGCGTCGGCGCCTACATGGACAAGCAGGAGGAAAAACTCGCCAATATTCCCGGCACGACCGTGGAACGGGTTGGCGACAACATGTTGCTGGTCCACTTTCAATCCGATCTGCTTTTCGCCGTCGACTCCTCCAATCTGACGTATCAATCCCAGACCACCCTGGACGACCTGGCCGGGGTTCTTTCAGAGTTTCACAAGACCGCGGTGGTGGTGCAGGGCCACACCGACTCGACCGGAAGCGAAACTCACAACCAGAACCTTTCCGAGCGGCGGGCCCGGTCGGTCAAGAACTACCTGATCGGGCGGGGAATCGACGCAAACCGGATGGTCTCCGTCGGATACGGTGAGGGACACCCCACGACCACGAATTCCACACAGGAAGGACGCAACAGAAACCGCCGGGTAGATGTCCTGCTCAAGGCAAAAGCGAGTTGACGGCAGGGTACCGCTGGTGATCCTGGCGATCTTCTTCTGGATTTACCTGGTTCTGGGCCTGGCCTACTGGGGCGCCGCGGGTTTCTTTACCTGGCTCTCGACCCGGAGGGTCCGCCTCGATCCGGCGCTGCCCGGCGTCGAGGGAAACCTTCCGTCCGTCCTGGTCCTGGTCCCGGCACGAAACGAATCGCGGGCGATCGAGGCCTGCCTGCGCTCCCTCCTGGCCCAGGATTACCCCCGGCTGCGGATCCTGCTCGCCGATGATGGGTCCACCGATGGAACTCGCGAGATCGCCGAAAGGATCGCGGACGGTGAAGATCGTCTCGATGTCATCGCCGCGGGGGAATTGCCGGATGGATGGATGGGAAAGTGCTGGGCCCTTCATCGCGCCTACGAAGAGGCGAGGACGCGAAAGATTGCCAACGGTTCCCTTCTCCTGTTCACCGATGCCGACATCTTTTTCCATCCCCGCACGGTTTCGATCGCCGTCCGGCGGCTTCTGGACGAGAAACTCGACCTGATCGGCCTTCTTCCGCGCACACTCAACGGAAGTTTCTGGGAGAGGACGATTCAGCCCGCCGTCATCCACGGGCTTCTGGTACTGGGCGCCATCACCGAACTTTTCCCGGCCAAGGACTATCCCCGGATTGCCTCCGGAGCCTTCATTCTCATTCGGCCGGAGTTCTACCGGATCGCGGGTGGCCACTTCGCCCTGCGGCACAAGCTCATCGAAGACATCGCCCTGGCGACCACGGTGCACATGCGGGGCGGGAAAACGGCCGCCTTCCACGCACCGGATCTGATACGCCTGCGGATGTATCACAACCTGGGAGAGATCTGGCGCGGTTGGGCAAAGAACTTCTTCGCAGGCACCAATGACAATCTCCGCCGATCAATCGAGCTTGCCGCCATGTTTCTCCTGTTCTCGGTTCTTCCAGTGTTCCTGTTCCCGGCGCTCCTGGCCCGGTCCCTGGGTACCGGCCAGGGTTGGTGGTGGGCGGCATCCGCCGGCCTCCTGTATGGCGCGATGACCGCCGTCCGCGCCGCCGGCAACCGGCTCACCGGCGAATCCCCCATTTACGCATTTCTGCACCCCCTGGCGGGAGTGTTCCTGGCAGGGGTGGTCATCGCATCGACCTGGTCCAGACGCTTCGGCCGCGGCGCCCTCTGGCGGGGCCGGCGATACCCGATCAGGAGAACCGAACCATGAAACATCTCGCCACCGCCCTGGCCGTCCTGCTCGCCGGATCGATCATCAACCTTTCCCACGCGGGACCGGCTCCGGAACGGCTCGATCGGGCAGCGATCCGCGCCCAGTTCGACAGGTTCCTCGCAGCCTGGAACCAGGAGGATCTGGAAACGGCAACGGCGATCTTCACAAAAGACGCGGTCGTGTACGATCCCGCCCCGCCGGGGGTATTCCTGGGCAGGGAGGCCATTCATGAATGGACACGGAAATCGTTCCAGGATCTCGAACGGATCCGGATCGAGGTCTCCGGGGTCCGGGTCCGGATCGAGGGGGAAACCGCATGGATCACGGCCCATTACTCCTTTTCCGCAACCCGGGACGGACTCTCCCTGGCGGAGGAAGGTAACCTCTCGATGATTTGGATCCGCATGGAAAACGGGGCCTATCTTTCTCCCCTGTTCCACGCATCCCGGGTGCCGGCAGGCGCGGGTGGTTGATCGGTGCCATACCATTTCCGGAATCTGGTCTTCGAGGGCGGAGGGGTCAAGGGGATCGCCTACGTGGGAGCCCTCCAGGCGTTGAAAAAACGGGGAATCCTGGAAAACATCCGGCGCGTTGGCGGCACCTCCGCCGGTGCCATCAACGCGGTCCTGCTGGGATTGAACTACACACCGGCGGAAACCAGAAAAATCCTGGCAAGTCTCGACTTTCGCAATTTCCTGGACGATTCCTGGGGCATCGTCCGGGACCTCCGCCGGTTACGGCGGCAGTTCGGCTGGTACAAAGGAGATTACTTCAGGGCCTGGATCGCCAGGCGGATCGAAAAGAAGACCGGAAACCCGGACAGCACCTTCCAGGATCTTCAGGACCAGAAACCGGCAGCCCCATTTCGAGACATCTACCTGGTGGCCACCAACCTCTCCACCGGTTTCGCGGAGACCTTTTCGCACGAGCACACCCCGGAAACTTGCGTGGCCGACGCGGTACGCATTTCAATGTCGATTCCGTTGTTCTTCGCCGCCAAGCGGAGCGTTCGCGGGGATCTTTACGTCGACGGCGGTTTGCTGAACAACTATCCAATCAAACTGTTTGATCGCCGAAAATATTTGGATCGGGCCAAGATCGGGAAACATTCCCGGCTCCCCGATTATTACCGGAACCATAACCGAAGTTTGCGAAAACGCGGAAACCGGATCAGTCCCTACCTTTTCAATTCGGAAACCCTGGGGTTCCGCCTCGACTCGCCAAAGGAGATCGCCGTTTTCCGGGATCAGGAAGAACCGGCGCGGCACAAAATTGACGATTTTTTCTCCTACGCCTGGACTCTGATGGGAACCCTTCTCAACTGTCAGGTCAGCCAGCATCTCCATGCCGATGACTGGCACCGGACCATCTACATCGACACGCTCGGAGTGAATACCCTCGACTTCAATCTCTCCGCCCCCCGCAAGGCCGCCCTGGTCCGATCCGGAAAGACCCATACCGAAAAATATTTCTCTTGGTACGACGATTCCGGTAACCGCCCGGCCAACCGCCCGCCAAGATAGGGTTAGACCCTTCCCGACCCCGGAACATCGGGTCATGACCTGTCGGCATGGTTCGGCCGCCGGGCTGCCGGGGCACGGCCTCAAGGACCCGGAGCCTGAGATCAGGAGTACGGTCCCGAACCCACCCGAGTCGTGGTATATTTAAATCAAATTTTGTTATTAAGAATACTTTCCCGGTACCTGAAAGGATAAGCGGCGATGGAGGAGATCTCGATCGAACCGATGAAACGCGAGGAGATCCCGGCCGTCGGGCAACTGGTTGGCAGGGTGATGGCCACCACGCCGATCCATGCGGCCGTCTTCGGGGGAAACGCCGAGGAAGTTCTTCTCAGGCAGGAGGAGATGTTCCTTTTAACCTTTCAGCACCATCCCGGCCAAACATTCGTCACCAAACGGGCCGGCCAGATCATCGGAGCCTACCGGATGATCAAGTGGCCCGCCTGCCAGGTCACCCCCGACGAAGCAAGACGGGTAGGGCCACTCATGAAAAAGGTGCTGAAGGACTCGCTTGGCCGGGTGCGGGAATGGGTCTCGGTCTGGAGCGCGGAGGACCCGCCGGCATCGCACTGGCACCTGGGCCCGATCGTCGTGGAGGCGCGGAGCCAACGCCAGGGAATCGGAAGTCGAATGCTGGAACATTTTTGCCGAAAGGTAGATCAGAACCGGGAGGCGGCTTATCTGGAAACGGATCTTGCGGGGAATGTCCGTTTGTACCGGAGATTTGGTTTCCACCTCACACGCGAGGTCGATCTTTTCGGGGTGGCCAATTACTTCATGTGGCGTGCCCCGGACCGATCAGGACAAGCCTGATCTCAGACCGCCTCCACCGGCCTGGCGCCCTGCAGGTGAACATCGGC
>JAPUIV010000009.1 GCA_027296665.1 Acidobacteriota bacterium
TCTCCACGGCCGCCTCGTGGAAGGAGCGCTTGTACTCCGAGAAGGAATCCCAATCGGCGTACGCCCTCTTCACGACGAGTTTCCCCTTCTCTCGCAGCCGTTCCAGAACCTTCTGGATTTCAAACTTCTGGTACTTCGCCTCCCGCACACCGAGGGCAAGATTGTCCAGATCGATGAACAGGGCGATTTTTGGCTCCCCGCTTTTGTCTTCCATGAACCCTTCCTTTTTACTTGTTGCCATCATCAAGTTTTTTCAAAAACATCCATCTTCTGGATTATACAGCCACTCGGGGCGCAAGGATGGGCCATATTGACGGTAAGCACAAGGTTGGATAGAGTTTAGGCTATAAGTAGCATCTATATACAACTCTGAAAAGTCATAGAAAGAAATGGCACTCAAAACCGGTGACAGACTTGGTCCGTATGAGATCCTCTCCCCGATCGGGGCGGGTGGCATGGGCGAGGTGTACCGGGCCCACGACACGAAACTGAACCGTACGGTCGCCGTCAAGATCCTGCCGAAGGATATGACCGGCAACCAGGAGCGGCGCCTGCGGTTCGAGCGCGAGGCGCAGGCGGCCGCCGCCCTGAACCACCCGAACATCGCCGTCATCCACGAGGTGAATGAGCACTGCGGCAACCCCTACCTGGTGATGGAGTACATCGAGGGGAAGACGCTTCGGGAGATCGTCGGCGACCGTCCCCTGCCCCTCAAGGACTGGTTCCGCCTGTCGATTCCGATCGCCGACGGTCTTGCCCATGCCCACAAGAACGGAATCGCCCACCGCGACCTGAAGCTCGACAACGTGATGGTGACCGGCGAGAACCAGGTGAAGATCCTCGACTTTGGTCTCGCCAAGCTCCTCGAGCCGGAATCACTCGACCACGAACAGGCCCGGGACCTCCACTCCCGCCTGAACACCATCAGCCAGGAGCTGACCCGGGCCGGCAAGGTGTACGGCACCGCCGCCTACATGTCGCCGGAGCAGGCGCGCGGCGAGGCGGTCGATCATCGCACCGACATCTTCTCGCTCGGCGTCCTCCTTTACCAGATGGCCTCCGGGCAGGCGCCGTTTCAGCGAGACAGCCAGATCGAGACGCTGCATTCGATCATCAAGGAGGATCCGAAACCGCTGCACGAGATCAACGCCGAGATCCCGATCGAGGCGGAACGGGTCGTCCGCAAGGCGATGGAGAAGGAGCGGGAGCGCCGCTACCAGCACGCCGATGAGATGGCGACCGATCTCCGCAACCTGCAGCGCGACCTCGACAGCGGCCGGGTGACGGTGCCGGCCTCCACCGTTTCGATCCCCTCCCGCCGAACGCCGTGGCTTCCGATCGCCGCCAGCGTTGTCGGGATCGCCGCCGTCGCCGCCGCCGCGGCCTTCTTCCTGGGGAGGGGTGAGCGGCCCATCTCCGCGACCGCTCCGGTTCCGGTCACGGAGAACTCCACCGTCGGCGTCGTCGGTTTCGAGACGGTCGGCGATCCTGCCGACACCGGCAACCTGAACCGGATGCTGATGAGCCTGATCACCACCGACCTGGTCGAGTCGGGCGGTCTCGATGTAATCTCGGTTTCCCGGGTGCTCTCCGCCCAGCGGGAAATCCTGCCCGATCCCGGCTCTCCCTTCGATGCGGCCGTCGCCACCCAGGTGGCCCGCCGCGCCGGCATCGGCCGGATGCTGGTCGGACAGGTCGGCAGCCGCGGTTCGCAACTGTTCCTGAACGCGGAGCTGGTCGATGTCGTTCGGGGCACGGCTCTCGCCTCCTTCACCAAGACGGCCGAATCGGAGGCGGAACTGTTCGCCCTGGCCGATTCGATCGCCGAGGAGGTCCGGCGGATCCTGGGGGTGTCCGGGGAGAAAGTCACGCAGCCCGGGTTCGACCTCGCCGCCGCCCTCACCTCCTCCCCCGAGGCCTACCGGCACTATTCCGAGGGGTTGACCCGGCTCCATCAACAGAGTTTTATCGACGCGATCGAGCACCTCGAGAGGGCGGTGCAGGCCGATCCGACCTTCGCCCTCGCCTACTACCGGCTCGCCTTCGCGCAGGGGTGGTACGGCCTGGACCAGGAATCAGTCGCGACCCTGGAGAAGGGCCTCGAACATATCGACCGGTTGCCGGTCCGCTGGCAGATCGTCTACCGCGCCTCGCTCGATCATCGCAGGGGCAACGAACAGGCGGCCTACGAGGCCTTGACCGAACTGATCGAATCTTCCCCCGAAATCCCCGAAGCGTACTATGACCTGGGAGAGATCTCGGTCCATTCCAGCCGGCACTACGATTTGGGCAAAGTCAGGGAACTGAACGAAAGGGTGCTGGAGCTCGATCCCACCTACAAGATCGTCTTATTCCACCTCACCGATGCCTATATTTCCGCGGAGGATCTGGAATCCGCGCAGGCTCTGGTTGACCGGTACCAGCGGGAGGATCCCGACGATCCAGCGGTCCGGGGCGCCGAGATCGCCCTCCTGAATGCGCGGGGGGAATACCGGAAGGTGATCGCCATCGGATTGGCGATGTTCAAACGGAAGGAGAGGCAGGCTTTGGGGCGGATCGCGAGTGCCTACATGCTGGACGGCCAGTGGGATCGAGCCTATGAGATTGCCGACGCGGAGGTGCGCAGCTCCATCGGATTCATGCAGGGGCTCGCTTACTCGATGCGGGCCGGCCCCCAGATCTACCAGGGCCGCCTGCGTGAGGCGGCCGAGGATCTCGAGCTTGCCGCCGCCCGGATGGGCAACACCGAGACCCAAGCCTTCGGCGCCTTCTTTCACACCCGGAGGGCCCTGATCTTTCAGGCGGCACGGGAATACCGGACCGCGGAGATGGCAGTGCGTGATGCCATCCGCATCGACCCCTATTACGGGCCCGGCTATTTC
>JAPUIV010000090.1 GCA_027296665.1 Acidobacteriota bacterium
CGAGCGGGCGGATCGATGCGGGAATCGCCGGGGGCGTGGAATGGCTATCAGGCACTGCTCCGAACACCATCAAGGAACCGAGCACAGGTCTTTCGATGGGGGAACATACGGAAATCACCCGCAAGGAATGGAAAACCGATCGCCGGCGGCAAGATGAAATTGCTCTCGCCAGCCACCGGAACGCCGTTGCGGCCCGTGAGAAACTGGCGGCGGAAATCTTCCCCCTGGCGGGGATCGAGCACGATACCGGCCCTCGCCCCGATACAACGATGGCAGCCCTCTCGGCTTTGAAACCGGTGTTCGAGGAAGATGGCACCCTCACGGCCGGAAATTCCTCGCCGATCACCGATGGGGCGTCCGCCGTTCTTCTCATGAACGAGGAGCGCGCCCGGTCCGAGAAACGGGAGCCGCTGGCCTTTATCCGAGACATACAATACGGGGCCATCGACCCGGGGGAAGGCCTCCTCATGGCGCCAGCCATCGTCGTCCCGAAACTCCTGAAACGGACCGGACTTCTGCTTGACCGGATCGATCTCATCGAGATTCACGAAGCATTCACCGCCCAGGTCCTGGCCAACGCCATGGCCTGGGAACGAGGGTGGAAAGCCGACCCGATCGGGCCGGTTGATTGGGACCGAGTGAATGTGAACGGAGGTTCGATTGCCATCGGCCACCCCTGGTCGGCCACTGGAGGGCGGATTCTGACAACACTGGCCTGCGAAATGGACCGCCGCGATGTTTCCCTGGGACTTATCAGTATTTGCGCGGCTGGAGGACTGGCTGGAGCAATGATATTGGAGCGAGGATGAAGGCTGTCGTCATTCACGAAGCGGGCGGACCGGATGTCCTGAAACTCGAAAGCCGGCCGATTCCCAAACCAAAGGCGGGATGGATACTGATCAAGGTCAAGGCCTTCGGCCTGAATCGATCCGAACTCTTCACCCGACAGGGCCATTCCCCAAGTGTTACCTTCCCGCGCATTCTCGGAATCGAGGCAGTCGGGGTGGTCGAAGCAGCGCCGGGCGGCGAGTTCCAACCTGGCAACAGGGTTGCGACCGCCATGGGCGGTATGGGGCGCGCCTTCGACGGCGGTTACGCCGAATACACACTGGTGCCGGCAACACAGGTGCAGAAGCTGGACACCGAACTCGACTGGCCCACCCTGGGCGCCTTGCCGGAGATGATCCAGACAGCCTGGGGCTCCCTGCACACGGCCCTGCGGATCGCCCCAGGCCAGACGATTCTCATCCGCGGCGGAACCACTTCGGTGGGACTGGCGGCTGCGGTGCTGGCCAATAAGCACGGCTTGAAGATTATCGCGACGACGCGGAAACCCGAACGCGAAGCGATGCTGCGCGAGAACGCCGCAGCCGATGTCGTCATCGATGGGGGGACGATTGCCGACGAAATCCTCCGGCGGGTTCCCGGCGGGGTGGACCGCGTGCTCGAGTTGGTCGGCACCGCGACACTTATCGACTCAATGCAGTGTGCCGCAAAACAGGGCGTCGTCTGCATGACCGGAATGGTAGGCAATCGCTGGGAGTTCGAGAAATTCAGCCCGATGGGCGCGATCCCGACGGCGGTTAATCTCACGACCTATGCCGGGGGCCCCGAGGATTTTTTATCGACGCCGCTCCAGGAATTTATCGACGAAATTGAACAGGGACGGGCCAAAGCGCCCATCGGGAGGGTTTTCTCCATCGACGAGATCGTCGAAGCCCACCGAACGATGGAGGAAAATCTTGCCGGCGGCAAAATCGTCGTGACCATTTGAATTCACCAATCGAAATCACCTGGTTCTAACTTCAACATGAGCCAGGAGCCAATCCTTCATCATTTTCGATACGCCTTCTACTAATTCCCCATCGATAGCGATGCCGTGATCGGCCCCTTCGAAGACCTTGTAGGTGAAATCCTTACTGTGATCCTGAATGAGACTTTCCAGGATCGCGACGCTCTCACGGGTCGGTTGACTTCTATCCAGTTCCCCGTACAGCCATAAACCCGGAACGGTAATTTTTTCCAGGTAAGGCAGGGGATCGAACATCGACGGCCCCTTTTCTGCTAATCTCCTCGAGATCTCCTCACGGGTAAGATTTCTATAAACAAATTTCCAGAATGGATCATCCCCGGTCAGTCGACTGTAATAATCTTCCTCGCCGAGGGTCACCGTGGCGCCGGAAAAAATAACGGTGAACGAGACATCTTCAGACTCAGCAGCGGCGACCGGGATGATCCAGCCGGCCTGACTCTGACCCAGAAGCCCGATCAGAGAACTGTTCACCTCCCCTCTGGTCTTCAGGTAATCCACTCCCGCCACCACATCGCTCGCCAGAAGCGGTATGTCGATGTCCAGACCTCCCAGGTATTTTCCGCCGGAATCGCCAACTCCGCGTTTGTTGTAGGAGAGGCAGGCAAAGCCCAAATCGACAAAGACCCTGATCGAAGCCTCCATTCTTTCGGCTGTGGTCCTGCCGGAACCATCTACGATGACCAGGGCAGGATGGGGCCCGGAGTTTTTTGGCAGCCACAGGATTCCCGATAACAAGATTTCCGCGTTGTGGTAGGTCACCCTTTCTTTCTGATATTCGGCGATCGGTTCAATCGGTTCACTTGAGCTGGTTCGGTTCGTGCAGCCGACAAGAAGGCTCATGAAAACGATTACGACGGAGGTCATCCGTTTGACCCTTCTCAGCATTATTTTTTCCTCCACTTGCAGGAAATCGACCGCCTTGTCTTGAACCGGTCGCGATCTACTCGCGGTCCGGCAGTTTCCTTAATATATAGATACGATCCGTACCATGGTACGGGGGTTCCATCAATTTTGAATCAAATCAAACTCTGTATCGTTAATTAGGAAAGAGGCAAGAATGGCATCGGGGATTCGATTTCTCCCTCGAAGCCCGTAAATGAACCTGCGGCAGGGATAATGTCGTTTTCCAAGGAGGTTTTTGGATGAAGTTCAGAAATTTATTCACATGGCTCGTAGCAATCGCCATTCTGGGCACGACTCCTTTGACGGCACAGCATGGCCAGAGAGTCCGCCAACTCCCGGAAACCCTTGATTTCAAGGTCACCGCCCCATCCGGAGTCCCGGAAATCCCATTTCAATTGGTGAACAACCACATCATCATCCCGATCTCCGTGAACGGTTCGGAGCCATTCAAAATCATTCTGGACACCGGCATGCCGATGACCGGTCTCGCTCTCTTCGATAGCGATAAAGTCAAGGCGTTGGATCTTTCTTTTGAACCTGGCATGAGGGTACAGGTGGGCGGCGCCGGAGGAAAGGGAAAGCATTTCGAGGCAAAAATGGCGAGCGACGTCGCCTGGTCCATGCCGGGCCTCGAGACCACTGGAGGTCGTGCGATCATCCTTCCGGCCATGGAGCACCTGACCCATTACCATGGAGGAATTATCGGGGCAGCCCTATTCGAAAATTTCGCTGTCGAGATCGATCACGATGACAATGTCATCCGCCTGCACGATCCCAATCGGTACCAGGCTCCTCCGGAAAGCACTTCGGCTCCCCTTACCTTCAAGATGGGGATCCCCTTTGTCGATGCTTCCGCGAAGATGGTAAGCGGCTCGAATGTTCCAATCACCGTGGCTGTCGATCTGGGAGCAAGTCACGCCATCTCCCTCAATACCGATTCCCACGAGGAAATCAATGTACCTGAGGGCGCCGTAAAAACTATCCTGGGGCGCGGTCTCAGCGGTCCGGTGCGGGGGAAGGTGGGGCGCATAGCCGGCCTGGATCTCGGTGGCTACGACCTCAGGAACGTCATAACCGGGTTTCCCGTGAGCAAACACCAAAACCCCCGGGGTATCGACTCGCGCAATGGCAATCTGGGGAATGGAATTCTCAAACGATTCAACGTCACCTTTGACTACCAACGCAAACAGATGGTACTGGAGCCCAACAAACGGTTCGGCGATCCTTTCGAGTTCGACATGAGTGGCATCGTCTTTCAGCAGAGCCACGAACGCGGCGTCTGGATCGAATCGATCCTGCCAGACTCCCCGGCTGAGGAGGCAGGCTTGCGCCCTGACGACATCATCCTCTCGGTTGACGGAATCGATGCCGCGGCAGTTGGTTATTATGCGATCCGGGAGAAGTTACGGGAGGACGGGAAGAGCGTGACGATCCTGTACCGGCGCGGAATCAAGAAACGGGAAGTTAAACTCAAATTACGACGGTTAGTGTGATGGGTATCATCCTCCCTTTGGGTGTTAAGTCATCCAGGAACTGACAAACCTAGTCATCCGGCAGACCCGACATACTGCGAGTTTGCGGTTCCCTTCACGCAACTGCCGGAGATTCGCCCACTCAGATAATCCGTCCCTTCCATACATCCCCTTCCAGCAGTAAAAAATAAAGAAGGGTCTTCATTGGGCCCTGGAAACTGTCAAGAAAGGCCAACGGTTCACCGCATTCGGGAGAAACTTTCGCCTGCAGTGGCACCAGAACCCGCCACAATGTGGTAGATTACCGGTCTTGAATTCACAACCTGAAGGAGTTCGATGTCCGACAACCTAGGATCTGAAACACGGCCCCTGAGAGTGGCCATCATCGGAAGCGGACCGAGTGGTTTCTATGCAGCAGAAGGGCTGCTCCGGTCCGGACTGCGGGTCAAGGTCGACATGTTCGAAAAGCTGCCGCCTCCCTTCGGCCTGGTGCGATACGGGGTCGCTCCCGACCATCCGAAAATCAAGAAGGTGACCCGCGTCTATGAAAAAACGGGAAAGAAAGAAGGGTTCGAGTATTTCGGCAATGTCAACATCGGCGAGGACCTGTCGGTCGAGGATCTCAAGCAGCATTACGACGCACAGATCTACGCCTGCGGGGCCCAGACAGACCGGCAACTGAACATTCCCGGCATCGACCTGCCCGGGAGCTACACGGCCACCGAATTCGTTGCCTGGTACAACGGGCATCCGGAGTACATCGACAGAGAATTCGATCTCAACCAGGAGATTGCCTTCATCATCGGCCAGGGAAACGTGGCAATGGACGTGGCCCGAATCCTGGCGAAGACGGTTGACGAACTCAAAAACACCGACATCGCCCAGTACGCGCTCGAAGCGCTGGCGAAAAGCAAGGTGAGGGAGATCCACCTGGTGGGCCGGCGCGGCCCCGCCCAGACCGCGTTCACTCCGCCGGAGATCAAGGAGTTCGGAGAACTGGCGGCCTGCGATCCGGTGGTCAAGCCCGAGGACCTGGTGCTCAACGAGACCAGCCGGCAAGAGCTCGAGGATCCGAAATTTCGGGAAAAGAAAAGGAATTACGAGATCCTGAAAGGTTATTCCGAAGGGGGCACGCATGAAAAGCCGAAAAAGTTCCTCGTCCACTTCTTCCGTAGCCCGATTGAACTGGTCGGTGACGGAAAGCTGGAGAAGGTCATCTTCTGCAAGAACGTACTGGTCGGTGAGCCGGGCCGGCAAAAAGCGAAATTCACCGACGAGCGAGTAGAGATCAAGGGCGGTCTGTTCTTCCGGAGCGTCGGGTACCGGGGAGTGCCGATCGAGGGTGTCCCGTTTCACGATGCCTGGGGGATATTTCCGAACACCGACGGAAGAATCGAGGGTGCGCCGGGATTTTACGCCGTCGGTTGGATCAAGAGGGGTCCCAGCGGGGTCATCGGAACCAATAAAGCGGACAGTATCGCCACGGTAAAGGGGTTACTGGCCGACCTACCCGATTTGATCCCCTGCCCGAAACCCGACACCGGCGCGGTATCAGAAATCCTGAAGACAAAGGGAGTCGCCGTAGTGACCTTCGCCGACTGGGGGAAAATCGACGCCGCGGAAATCGCCAACGGGAAAAAGGTTGGAAAACCGCGCGAGAAGTTCGTGACCGTCAAGGAGATGTTAAGGGTAATCGAAAAATAAGGGGCCAGAGGCCCCTGGAAATCCTATCTGAGGTTGAAACACGGAACGGGTGATTCAGGGAAGCGGGTCATCACCGCCATCACTCACGCTCTGTCCTCTCGGACAGGCCACCTTACATTGCTCCTTGAGGAAGGCAGCGGTTTCATCACAGGCGGCCCTCGCCGGGTCACAGGCAGCAATACAGCTGGTTTGGTCCGTCAGGTCTTTGCAATCAGATTTGCATCCCAACATGGAATCCCGGCAAGCGTTCTTCAGAGGTTTGTTGTCGGTGTTGCATTGGGTGAGGCAAGTGCTGGTGGCGTTCCGGGCGGCAGGCAAAAGGGAAACTGTCGAAAAAACCAGCCCCAAGGCCAGAAGAAGCACGAAAAGGCCCTTTAATCTCCAATTTCGCATGGATCTCCTCTGTAATACCCCCCCCTGAGTCACAGCTTCAAAGTACAACGAAACCGAGATATGTCAAGATCGAATCGATCCATGAGGTTCCACTTGGAGGGATTGGAGTGAGTATAGAAAGGGATTGAACTGGATTAATACCTGACAATCTTCCATTCTCCCCGGAAGGAATCGTACACGGAAAAGTCATTACCATCGTCCTTGATTTTGTTTGCCAAGCATTCCGCCCTTGACTATTGTTGTATTTTAGGGCAGATGCAATAATATTCCGCGTTGCAACATGGGAATTTTTCTCGAAATTCTGATTTTTGCTGCGGGTTTCGGGGTAATTTCCCTCGCTTCCAAGCAGATCGGCCTCCTCTTCAAAAAGGTCCAGCTTCCCCTGATCAGCGGATTCTTGTTCACCGGGATCCTCGCCGGACCTTTCGTTCTGGGATTGATTTCCGTTGAGGCGACGAAAAACCTCCTTTTTGTTGATCAATTTTCCCTGGCGGTGATTGCCTTTGCCGCGGGCAGTATGCTGTATTTGAAGGACCTGAGGGGCAGGCTCAGGAGTATTGCATGGGTGACGATCGGGCTCGTGCTGAGCACTTTCACCCTGGGAAGCCTTGCCGTTTTCTTCCTTTCGGACTTCATCCCCTTCCTGCGGGATATGCCGGGATCCGGCCGACTGGCCGTTTCCCTCCTCGCGGGCACCATCCTGGTCGCCCGCTCTCCCTCCTCCGCCATAGCGATCGTGAACGAACTGCGCGCCAAGGGACCATTCACCCAGACCGCTCTCGGTGTGACGATGATTATGGACGTTGCGGTGATTGCTCTCTTTTCCATGAACTCCTCCATTGCCGATACGCTTTTTACGAATCTCGGATTCGACTTCAACGTTATTTTTCTTGTTTTTTCCGAACTTGCAATGTCCTTGGCGGCGGGATACCTCCTGGGAAAATTTCTTCAACTGATTCTTTCCAGCAGCTTCAACAGTTTTTTAAAAACGAGTTTCATTTTGCTGGCCGGGTTTGGTGTCTTCACTTTATCTTCGGCAATTCGTACAACAACACATGAACTTTTTTCCTTCGAAGTTTTTCTTGAGCCCCTGCTCATCTGCATGGTCGCGAGCTTTCTGACCATCAATTTCAGCAAGCACCGAGGGGAGTTTTCTAAAATCCTCTCCAATGTCGGCCCCCCGGTCTATGTCGCTTTCTTCACGCTCACCGGCGCTTCGCTGGAACTGGATATTCTGGCGAATGCCTGGATGATCGCCCTGGTTCTATTCCTGGTTCGCCTGGGTACCATATTCCTTGGCTCCTTCAGCGGCGGCGCCATTGCCGGTGTGCCGATGAGCCAGAATCGCATCAGCTGGATGGCTTACGTCACCCAGGCGGGGCTCGGACTGGGTCTGGCGAAAGAGGTGGCGGTGGAATTCCCCGGCTGGGGACCTTCCTTTGCGACGGTGATGATTTCAATCATCATCCTGAACCAGATCGTCGGGCCTCCCTTGTTCAAATGGGCCATTCGAATGGCGAAAGAGGCCCACTCCCGGGCGGATACCTCCAATTATCTCGGGGAAAACCGGGCCGTCATCTTCGGACTGGAAGGGCAGTCGTTGGCCCTGGCCCGGCTGCTGCGCTCGCATCGCTGGCAGGTGAAGATCGCCACCCAAAAATCCCGTCCTGAAGAATTGACCGACGCGGATGTGGATATCCAGCCGATCTCCAGCTTGTCGCTGGACACTTTCCGCCGGCTCAAGGTGGGCCAGGCGGAGGCGGTAATCGCCATGCTTTCCGATGAAGAAAATTACCGGATTTGCGAACTGGCATATGAGCATTTTGGAACGGAGAATCTGATCGTTCGCCTGAATGATCGAGCCAACTTCAGCCGTTTTCATGAACTGGGCGCACTGATCGTGGACCCGACCACCGCGATTGTCAGCCTGCTCGATCATTTCGTGCGGTCACCGTCGGCCGCATCGCTTCTGCTGGGAATGGATGAGGACCAGGATGTCGTTGAGATGGAGATCCGCAATCCCAACCTGGACGGCATGGCATTGCGTGACCTCCGGCTGCCGGTCAATACCCTCGTACTCGGGGTCAAGCGCCGGGGACATCTTCTGGTCTCCCATGGCTATACCCGCCTGGAGGTGGGCGACTGGGTCACCGTTGTCGGATCGCCGAAGAGCCTCGAGGAGGTGGCCCTTCGTTTCGATACGAACAGGGAGAACGCTCTTCTTCACCTAATCGAGAAGGTCACGGCCAAGAAATTCAGCAACCACTCGCTGGAAACGGAAGTGCATGAAATCATCACCGAAAAAGACCCGGCCCCGAGGGATCGTTTCGACAGGTACGTTGAGGAGAGTCTGATTCTGGATCTCGATCAAGCGATGGGGGTCGAGGAATTCTTTCAATTGGTTGCGGACTCGATGTCTTCCCGGCTGAAAATGAAACCGACGGTGCTCTTCCAGTTATTGAAGGAGAGAGAAAAGGAAAGCAGCACCGCCATCAGCCCGAGCCTGGCCATCCCTCATATCATTATTGAGGGAAAACTTTCTTTCAGCCTGCTCATTGCCCGTTGCAAGGAGGGAATCGCCTTTTCCGACTCCGCGCCGATGGTTCATGCCGTTTTCGTCCTTGCAGGAACCAGGGATCAGCGAAACTTCCACCTTCGCGCCCTGTCGGCCATCGCCCAGATCGTGCAGGATTCTCATTTCGAAAAAATGTGGTTGCGAGCCAGAAACGTGACGGCCCTTCGCCATGTGATCCTGGAGGGAAAACGGCAGCGACAATGACGGCCCGGGAACCGGAAGCGCTATACCGGCGCCTCTCTCCCCGGTTCGAGCCGGACCGCTCGCAGAAAAAGAGCCAGAAACAGGAGCATCGTTCCGATGAGGATATCGGAATGGCCCTCCATCCAGTGGGAAAAATCCCTGCCGAACAGGAAGCGAAACGGGAACAGGTAGAGAATCAGGCCGGGAACGGCCAATCCCCAGGAGACCCGGCTCAACAACCGGGTGGAACCGGGAACCGCGAACAGGGCCGCGACAACCGGAAGGAGGGTGATGAAGCTCGGCTTCAGGGACACCGGGCCGAGGATGGGGATGAGCCCCATCACCAGGCCGGCTTGCAGGAGATGTTTTTCCGGAAAGGGGCGCTTCCCCGCCTTCTCCACCTTCCATAAACCGACACAGGCCAGGGCGATCCAGAATCCCGCCGCGAGAAAAGTGAGTACCCACCGGGAGGTATCCCCGAGGGGGAGAATCAGCACGCTCGGAGTGCTTTTCCGCAAGGAAACCGCGGAGTCCGCCGAGGTCCAACGATATAACGCGGAGGAAATCGACTGGGAATGATGGGTTCGGTACCCGTACCAGGCCGGAGCCTCCTTCCACCCGGCCAGCTGCGGAGTCAAATCGGTCCAGAAATCGGCGGTTTCCCGGAGGCCGTTGCCGGGACCGAGAATGACCACCGGGATCAGGAGGGAAAGAATCACCGTGACCAGGAGCACCGCACCCACCTTCTTCCACTTCCTTCCGACTAACCAGCCCAGCATGGCCCCGGCGGGGTACAGCTTGATCGCGATCGCCACGCCCAGGGGAACCCCCGACCTGAGTAGCCAGTTCCCCTTCCTCGGGCAGATGGCCAGAAGCATGAGCCAGAACAGGATCATGTCGATCTGGCCGGAACGAAGGGAGGATCGAAGGAAGGGAAAAACCAGGAAGAAGGATGCGATAATAATCGGCTCCGGATCCGGATGGAATAACAGCAGGCGCCGAACCAGGAAGAGACAACCGATCAATGCCGCCAGGTTGGCACAGGTCCAGATCCAATCGGCCACTCTTTCCGGAAGAAGGGTGAGCGGAACCAGGATGGAAGACAACACCGGCGGGTACACGTATGGAAGGGTGGGGAATCGAGGCGTGTCCCGGTCGTAGGCCGAGAGGCCGTCCCTCACCGCGGCGGCGGCCCGGTAGTAGACGGTGAAATCGTGGACCTCCCCGGATTTTCGGAATCCCTCGACCCCCAGGTAGAGCAAGCCCAGAAGGAGAAGAACATGGATGGCCCGAACCCGTTTCATGGTTCGCGAATTCTAACCCATTTTTTCCATTTTTCGATGGAGAGGCAAAAAACGGCGCTCCAACCGTCCCTATTTGACAAACGGCCCGGCATGACCGAGAATTTTGTTGACGGGCCCGCGCCCTTCGCAACGGCGCGGCGGTCTCAAAGGATCTGGGCGGTCCAGGGGCCGGGAGGGTTGGGACCCTCCGAAGATCTTCACGCCCGAACAAGGAGGTGATTTAGTGGACGGCTATCATTTATGTCTGGCAGAGGTGGCGTCCTCGTAGAGGGCCTCCCTGGTGTCCGTGGCGGACAACAGGCGGCACCCGAAACCGGGGTCACCCAACGCCACTGAAACCGATGATTCCGGGCTCCGGTTCCCATGGAACCGGAGCCTTTCTTTTTTAAAGCCTTTCCGGCACGCCAGCGATCTTGACCCGATTTCCTCAAGACTTTAGACTTAGGGCCGTTCCTCCTGTTGGCAACGCATTCCTCCGACAGGTAAACTCCGGAAAGGGATTTCATGATTCGAGTCACCGGAAGACTCACTCCAGGGTCGGACAGGATCCTCACCCCGGAAGCGCTGGCCTTTGTCGAAAGACTGCAGCGCGATTTCGGCCCGAGGCGCAAGGAACTGCTGGCCAGAAGGGCGGAACGGCAGAAAGATCTGGATGGCGGCCGCCTGCCTGAATTCCTGCCCGAGACCCGCCACGTCCGCCAGGACGATTGGCAGATCGAGTCGATACCGGATGATCTGCAGGACCGCCGCGTCGAGATCACCGGCCCCCCCACTCGAAAGATGGTCATCAACGCGCTCAACTCCGGCGCCAACGTGTACATGGCCGATTTTGAGGACTCGCATTCGCCAACCTGGGAAGGCACCATCGAGGGCCAGATCAATCTCCGCGACGCGGTGAAGGGCGATATCACCTTCACCAGCCCGGAGGGAAAAAAGTACGAGCTGAACGACAAGACCGCCGCGCTATTCGTGCGGCCCAGGGGATGGCATTTGACCGAAAAACATGTTCTTCTTGACGGTGAGGAGATCTCGGGCGGAATCCTCGATTTCGGCCTGTTTTTCTTTCACAATGCCCGAACCCTTGTGAAGAAAGGAACCGGCCCCTATTTCTACCTGCCAAAACTGGAGAGCCACCTCGAGGCACGGTTGTGGAACGACATCTTCGTCCGCGCCCAGAAGGATCTGGGACTCCCGCCGGGGACCATCAAGGCGACGGTCCTGATCGAAACCATCCTGGCCGCATTCGAAATGGATGAGATCCTGTACGAATTGCGGCAGCACTCGGCCGGACTGAACTGCGGGCGCTGGGACTACATCTTCAGCATCATCAAGCGCCTTCGCGGCCATCCCGCTTTTCTTCTTCCCGACCGGGCCCAGATCACCATGTCGGTGCACTGCATGCGCAGCTATTCCCGCCTGTTGATCAAAACCTGTCACCGGCGCAAGGCGCACGCCATGGGCGGCATGGCGGCCCAGATCCCGATCAAGGGCGATCCGCCGGCGAACGAGGAGGCGATCGCCAAGGTCCGGGCTGACAAGAAGCGCGAGGCAAACGACGGACATGACGGCACATGGGTGGCCCACCCGGGCCTGGTGGCGGTGGCAAGGGAGGAGTTCGACCGGGTCATGCCGCAGTCGAACCAGATCGCCAAACGGCTCGAGGAGTTGTCGATCTCCGCAAGCGATCTTTTGAGGGTGCCGGTCGGAACGATCACCGAAGAGGGTTTCCGCACCAACGTCCGCGTCGGCGTCCGCTACATGGAGGCATGGCTACGGGGCAACGGCTGCGTGCCGCTGTACGGCCTGATGGAAGATGCCGCCACCGCCGAGATCTCGCGCACCCAGATCTGGCAATGGATCCATCATCCACGCGGAGTTCTGAGCGATGGACGGCAGGTGACCCTGGAACTGTTCCGCGATGTTCTCGGCGAAGAGATGACCCGGCTCGAGGCCGACCTCGGCTCGGAGAAATTTCGATCGGGAAGGTACGGTATGGCAAGGCAGTTGTTCGAGGAGATCACCTCGAACCAGGAACTCGAAGAGTTCCTGACCCTGCATGCCTATCCCTATATCGATTGAGGAAAAGGAGAGTTTGGCATGTTGACGGTTGAGCAACGGGCCCTGGAACTGGAAAAATTGATCTCCCGCCACAAACCGAACCCGGAAACCATCAAGTTCCTCGAAGAACAATGGGCGACCGACGAGCGCTGGACCGGGATCGAACGTCCCTACAGCGTCCTGGAAATGCTGAAGTTCCGGGGAACCCTGAAGATCGAGTACACCTTCGCCAAGGCGGGCGCCTTGCGCCTGTGGCACTTGCTGAATTCGGAGGACTTCCTTCCGGCCCTGGGCGCCCTGACCGGTAACATGGCGGTGCAACAGATCGAAGCCGGCCTCAAGGCAATCTACGTGAGCGGCTGGCAGGTCGCCGCCGATGCCAATCTCGCCGACAGGATGTATCCTGACCAGAGCCTCTACCCTTGCAACAGCGTTCCCACCGTGGTTCGCAAGATCAACAATGCCCTGCGCAGGGCCGACGAGATCCAGGTTCTGGACGGGCGCGTAAACGGGCCCTACTGGTTCGCGCCGATCATCGCCGATGCCGAGGCGGGGTTCGGCGGCCCGCTCAACGCCTTCGAGTTGATGATGTCGATGATCGAGGCGGGCGCGGCCGGCGTCCATTTCGAGGACCAGCTGGCCTCGGCCAAGAAATGCGGCCACATGGGAGGCAAGGTCCTGGTGCCGACCCAGGAGTTTTGTCAAAAACTCGTCGCCGCGCGGATGGCGGCCGACATATGCGGGGCGCCGGTGATCCTCATCGCCCGGACGGACGCCAGCGGCGCGAAGCTGCTGACCAGTGACATCGACGAGCGGGACAGAAAATTCTTGACGGGAAACCGGACCTCGGAAGGTTATTACCGGATCAAGGGCGGCATCGAGATGGCGATCGAGCGCGGCATCGCCTACGCCCCCTATGCCGATATGATCTGGTGCGAGACCTCAAAGCCAGACCTGAAGGAGGCAAAAATCTTCGCCGAGGGGATCCGGAAAAGGTTCCCCGATAAACTTCTGAGTTACAACTGCTCCCCTTCATTCAACTGGAAGGGCAATCTGGACAACTCCACCATCGCCAAATTCCAGCGGGAGCTTGGCGCCATGGGGTACAAGTTCCAGTTCGTCACCCTCGCGGGGTTCCACATGCTCAACCTCGGAATGTTCAACCTGGCCCGCCGCTATCACGAGGACGGGATGTCGGCCTACGCCGATTTCCAGGCCGAGGAATTCGAAAACGAGAAAGAACATGGATACATGGCCACCACCCACCAGAAGTTCGTCGGCACGGGATATTTCGACCGGGTGATGGAGGTGATCTCCGGCGGAAAATCATCCCTGGGGGCGCTTGCGGGCTCCACCGAGGCGGCACAGTTCAAGAAAAAGTAGAGAGACAGGGAGTTTTCCATTAGGAAACACACCTCGTTCCCCCGATCCTGGGTATCGCCCCTCCTGGTTCTGCTGGTTCCGATCACCCTCTTCGCCGGCCCCGCCGGCGGGGGAAGGACATCCGACCTCCCCGGACCGATAGCGGACTTCCTCAACCAGATCAAGGAGGAGTTCGAACACGCGAAGTATCAGTACATCACAAATCTTTCCATCTCGAAACGAGGCCGTCCCGTGGGGTACGAGATCCCCGTCTACTCGACCGTTCAGGGTCCGGTGGGAGAATATGTCATGGACTGGGCGATGCGGAGGGGGCTGTCCAGTCCGTGGTGGGACATCAAACGGCGATCCCTGGAGAACATCGATACCATTCCGGCGAAGGGGTTCAGGTCGGTCGGCTTCCACCAGAGACAGATCCTGAAGAAAGATCTGTACGCCATCGGCACCTCCGATAATTTTTTGATTCACTACATTCTCCGGGAAAGCCTGGGCAAACAGATCCGCCTGGAAAGCCAGTCGATCATCATTGGCGATGAGATCTTCACCGGTAAAAACCTGGTGATGAAGGTGATCGTACCCAACCCCTTCGAGCCAAAACATTACGCCCTGTTGATCGCCGCCACCAGCGAGGCGGCCCTGATGAACCTGGAAGATCTGAATGAAGACCAGTACGATCTGGCCCTGTACCGGGGAAAGAGGCTCCTCGCGACCGGGAACTTTGACAGAACGGAAAAGGAATGGATCCTCAAGCCGCTGGGGATACGGCGCCAGAACTGGTCGATCGAGCAGTACGGCCCCCTCACCCAGTACTCCCGGACCGGGCAGTTCCTGAATCCGGAATGGATCCTCGAAAGAATGCGGGCGGTGACCGCCTTCCTCCGCCTGCCGGATGAGGAGGAGATCCGCCTGTTTGTCTATCCCACCCTCAAGGAAAAGGCCGGGGAGAGCGGTGATCGAAACTACACCCATCTGGATCTCGCCGGAGGGGGGATCCATACCGCCGCGACCCGCGGTGACGCCCTCGGCCCTTTCATCACCGAAATCCTGGTCTACCGGAAATTCGGCATGACCGGCGGACCTTTACTTCGCCGGGGTTTCGCGACCGGGATCGACCAGCAATTATCAGGATCGAGGAGTTGTGAAGAGCATGAACGACACCGGCTCGGGGCTCTTATCTCCATCAAAACCTCCCTGGAGAATGGACGCGGTTTAAATGTTGAAAAGTTGGGAATCCTCATCCGCTTCCTCATCAACCGGGACGGATTTGTCCGGTTCGAGCAGTTCTTTTCCGGCGTGGATGGAGCCTTTGCCAGAAGGTTCAAGAATTTTTACGGATCCCGGCCGGTCGAATTCGAGGAGGA
>JAPUIV010000091.1 GCA_027296665.1 Acidobacteriota bacterium
CGGATCTCGCCCGGCCGGTGTCGGAGGTTGCCGAAGCGGTCCGGAAGAACGGCTATCCCGAGCGGATCTCCGTGGCTTTGATCGGATCATGCACCAACTCCTCCTACGAGGACCTGACCCGGGCCGCCGGCATTGCCGAGCAGGCGCGGAAGCGGGGTGTGAAAATGCCGGTGCCGCTCCTGGTGACCCCCGGCTCCGAACAGATCCGGGCCACCATCGTCCGGGATGGACAGATGGCCGCCCTCGAGGCGGTCGGGGGGAAGGTTCTGGCCAATGCCTGCGGTCCCTGTATCGGCCAGTGGAAACGCGAGGATCGGACCGCCGGAGAAAACAACAGCATCCTTTCCTCGTTCAATCGGAATTTTCCTCGCCGGAATGACGGAAATCCGTCCACCTTCTCATTCCTGGCAAGCCCCGAGATCGTCATCGCCTACGGCCTGGCCGGCAGCTTGCTGTTCAACCCCCTGAAGGATCCGATCTCGACCCCGGCAGGGGAGAAATTCCTCCTGGAACCGCCGAGGCCGGCGCCGGAACTTCCCGGCAATGGGTTCCTGCGCGGCGACCCGGGATATCTGCCTCCTCCGCCGAGCCGGTCCTCGATAAAGATTCAGGTGCGTCCGGACAGCGACAGGTTGCAGTTGCTCGAACCGTTTTCCGCCTGGGATGGCAAGGATTTTCTCGAGCTTCCCGTTCTGATCAAGGCGAAGGGGAAATGCACCACCGATCACATCTCGCCGGCGGGTCCGTGGCTCCGGTACCGGGGACACCTGGATCGGATCAGCGACAACATGTTCACCGGGGCGGTGAACGCCTTCACCGGAACCGCCGGCAAGGGGTGGAACCGGGAGTCGGGGAAAAAAGATCGGCCCTTCGCCGAGATCGCCCGGGATTACCGCAAGCGGGGTATTCGCTGGGTTGCGGTCGGCGATGAGAATTACGGCGAGGGGAGCAGCCGGGAACATGCCGCCATGTCTCCCCGTTTTCTTGGGGCCGCGGCAGTTCTCGTCCGGAGCTTCGCGCGCATACATGAATCGAACCTGAAAAAACAGGGGGTTCTGCCGTTGATCTTTGCCGACCCGTCCGATTACGACCGTATCCGGGAACCCGATCGGATCAGCCTTTTGGGATTGAACCAATTGACTCCCGGGAAGCCGGTTTCCGGACGAATCGACCATGAGGATGGCAGCGTGGACGAGATCCAGCTGAGACATTCCCTGAACCAGGAACAGATCAAATGGTTCCGCGCGGGAAGCGCCCTGAACGTGCTGAAAAGATGACGGTGCGCCGGTAAGGAAGGTGAAGTCTTTGATGAACTTCCGGATCGAAACTGACTCGATGGGGCAGGTCAAGGTGCCGAGAGACGCGCTTTATGGGGCTCAGACCCAGCGTGCGGTGGAGAATTTCCCGATCAGCGGGATCCGGATCCCGCGGGCGATGATCCGCGCCCTGGGGTTGTTGAAGAAGGCCTGCGCCCGGGTGAACCTCGATCGGGGCGACCTGACCCCGGAGATCGGCGACGCGATCATCCAGGCGGCGTCGGAGGTGGCGGAGGGGCGCCATGATGACCAGTTCGTGGTGGATATTTTCCAGACCGGATCGGGGACCTCTTCCAACATGAACGCCAACGAGGTGATCGCGAACCGGGCGATCCAGATCCTGGGAGGGGAAATCGGCTCCAAGCAACCGGTCCATCCGAACGACCAGGTGAATCGCGGGCAGTCCTCCAACGACATCATTCCCACCGCTATCCATCTGGCCGTCCTCGAGTCCTGGGACCTCCGGCTGCTGCCGCCGATGCGGGAACTGGAAAAGGCCCTGGACGGGAAGGCGAAGGAGTTCGACGATGTCATCAAGATCGGGCGAACCCATCTCCAGGACGCGGTTCCGATCCGTCTCGGGCAGGAATTTTCCGGCTACGCCCGCCAGGTGGGCAAGGCAGTGGAACGGCTCGAGATGGCCCGTCCCCATCTTGCCGAGCTGGCCCTGGGCGGCACGGCGGTCGGCACCGGGCTCAACGCGCCGGCCGGGTTCGCGGAGCGGGTGATCGGGATTCTTAGCGAGGAGACCGGGCTCCCCCTCCGGCAATCGGCCAACCTGTTCGAGGCCCTCGGCTCCAAGGATGCCCTGGTGGGGGCCAGCGGCGCTCTGCGGGGCGCCGCCATTGCCCTGATGAAGGTCGCCGACGACATCCGCTGGCTGGCATCGGGTCCGCGGTGCGGGTTGGGGGAGATCTTCCTGCCCGAGCTGCAACCCGGTTCCTCCATCATGCCCGGAAAGGTGAATCCGGTCATTCCCGAGATGATCTTGATGGTCGGCGCGCAGGTTCAGGGAAATGATCTGGCCCTGGCCATTGCCGGCCAGGGGGGGCATTTCGAATTGAACACGATGATGCCGGTCATGGTTCATAATATGGTTCAAGCGATCGACATCCTGGGGAGCGGCGCGCAGGTGTTTGCCGATCGCTGCGTGCGGGGCATCCGGGCCGACCGGGAACGGTGCCGTGAAATGTTGGAGAAAAGCCTTGCCATGGTAACGGCTCTGGCCCCGGTGATCGGTTATGATGCTGCCGCCTCGATTGCCAAGCAGGCATATGAAACCGGCCGCACGGTTCGCGAAGTGGCCCGGGAAAAGAAGGTACTGTCGGAAAAGGAACTCGACAAGCTCCTGGAACCGCGCCGGATGACCGGAAAGTAGGAAAAAGGATCCGGGACCGATCAAGACATGACGAAAACCGCCTCCGCCCCGATCACGAATCTCCATGTCGCCCGGGATGATGACTTCAGCGCCGCGGTGCTGGAGGGACTGGGAGCAAGTCCGAAGCGCCTCTACCCGCGGCTTCTTTACGATGAACGGGGTTCCCGCCTGTTCGAACGGATCTGTGAACAGCCGGAATATTATGTGACCCGGGTCGAGATGGAAGTTCTCCGCCTTGAGGGCAGGAAGATCATCGACGCGCTTGACGGAGAGGTAGATCTTATCGAGCTGGGCAGTGGCAACTCCATGAAGACCCGGATCATTCTCGACCATCTTTCGGACCGGCAGGGCCATTTCGAATATCGGCCCATTGACATTTCCGAGGAGATACTGCGAAAGACTTCGCAGGAGATCCAGGCCGATTACCCCAACATTTCGGTGCATGGTTTTGTCGCCGATTTCCTTGCGGGTCTGGAATTTCTTAAACTGAAGACCTCCCGGCAGAGATTGATCCTGTTCCTGGGTTCCAATCTCGGCAATTTCGAATACGGGGAAGCATTGGAATTTCTGAAACAGATCCGTCGCGGCGCCGTCACCGGGGACTGGATCCTTCTTGGGATCGATATGGATAAGGATCCCGCCGTCATCGAGGGAGCTTACAATGACGCCGCCGGGTTCACCCGGGAATTCATGCTGAACCTTCTCGATCGGATCAACCGGGAGCTGGGCGGTGATTTCGATCGGAGCGGTTTTCAGTTTCGCGCGGAGTACAACCAGGCCGGGCAGCGTATGGAGATCGGGGTCCTCAGCCGGAGGAAACAAAAGGTATTCCTGGAGGAAATGGACAGGACCATTCGGTTTTCCCGCGGGGAGTGGATCGAGATGGAAGTCTCCTGTAAATACACTCCCGGGCGCCTGCAGTGGCTCCTTCGGGAGGCCGGATTGCAGACGGTGCGGCAGGTCTCCGATTCCCGCGGCTGGTTCACGCTGAACCTCTGCAGGGTTCCCTGAATTTTCCTTCCTCCTGCTAGCACCGGGGTCGGTTTTTTTCGTTCAATGGAGGTTCGAACATCATGAAAGCCGATATTGGCGTGATCGGTCTGGGGGTGATGGGCCGCGCACTCGCCCAGAACCTGGAGAGAAACGGCCTTGCCGTGGCGTTGTTCAATCGCACTCATTCGAAAGCGGTGCGCCTTCAGGAGGAAAATCGAGGCAAGCGGTTCATCGCGGTAGCGACCCTGAAGGAACTGGCCGAGGTTCTTTCACGGCCGCGGAAGATCCTTTTGATGGTTCCTGCCGGCAAGAGTGTCGACCAGATGATCCAGGGGGTGTCGGGTGGACTCGAGGCGGACGACATTCTTATCGACGGCGGCAACAGCCATTACACCGACACCGAACGCCGGATCCTGGAGACCGCGGGCCGGGGTCCGCGTTTTGTCGGAATGGGTATCAGCGGCGGGGAGGAGGGCGCCTTGTATGGCCCCAGCCTCATGCCGGGAGGAGACCCGGAATCGTACGGAGTACTGCAACCGATCCTGGAGAAGATCGCGGCTCGATCCGATTCGGGACCCTGCGTGACCTACGTGGGGAACCGGGGCGCGGGACATTTCGTCAAGATGGTTCACAACGGCATCGAGTACGGGATCATGCAATTGATCGCAGAAACTTACGACCTGCTCCGCAACGGGCTAGGCCTGGATGGGCCGGCCCTCGAGGATCTGTTCGGTGGCTGGAACCGGGGTGACCTGCAGTCCTATCTTATCGAGATCACCGCCAAGATAATCAACTTTCCGGATGACCTCGGCGACGGACTTCTGATCGATCGGATTCTCGATCTGGCGGGTCAGAAGGGGACCGGGGCATGGACGACCGTCGCCGCGGGAGAGCTCGGACTACCGGTCCCCACCATCACCTCGGCGGTGGAGGCGAGGGGCCTCTCGGCCTTGCGGGAGGAGCGCCTCAGGGCCGGCGCGATCTACACGATGCCGGACAGGGAGATTGCCGCCGACGACGAGACTCTCGTGCAAGCGATCCACGACGCCCTGTACGTCGCGATCCTGTGCGCCTACTCCCAGGGGTTCGCGTTGATCCGGGCCGCTTCGGACCGGTTCGAGTACGGCATCGATATGAAGGAGGTCGCGCGGATCTGGAAAGGGGGATGCATCATCCGGGCAGTCCTTCTCGACTCGATCATGGAGGCATTTGGCGCCGATCCATCCCTCCCGAATCTTCTTCTCGCCGAACCGTTTCACCGCCCCGTCGCGGCAAGGATCCCCGCATGGGAACGGGTGGTCCGCCTGGCAGTGGACCGGCAGATACCCGTTCCGGCCTTTTCGGCCTCCCTGGCCTATTTCCAGGGCTACCGATCCAAACGGGGTACCGCCTACTTGATCCAGGCCCAGAGGGACTTCTTCGGGGCCCACACCTATCAACGAATCGATCGGGAGGGGGCGTTTCATACCGACTGGGAGAGAAAGGGGAAAGACTGAACCGATTATTACCTCGGGGCGGATCGGGCCGGTTTTTTCCTCGCGGCATTTCCGGCCGTCATTTCCTGAACGAGGACCTCCAGCGCCTTGAACAGCTCGGGAGGGCTGCCGTGAATCAGATGGGTGAACCGCCGGAGGAGACGGAGCTGGCGGGGAGTGTATCTTTCCCGTTCGGATGATTCAATCCCGGGAACCGGGCCGGTGTCGAGAAGATCCAGGAGGCAGGTTCCGCTGATGCTCACCGGACATGATTTATTTCTTCTTTCAGGTGGGGAGGGTCCCAGGATCTCATCCAGGGACACCCGCAAAGCGTCGGCGATCCTCATGGCGGTTCGAACCGTCGGGTGTACTCTTCCCTTCTCGAGACGGGAACGATAGGAAGGATCGATTCCGGTTCGCTGGGATATGATTCCCTGGGAAAGCCCCTGTTGTTTCCGGAACGCTGCGATCCGCTGGCCAAAATCCGGTTTCCGGGAACCTTTTCGCATCGCCGCCCTCTTTGCGGATTATGATTATATCAACATTTATATCATAAATTATCTTAACATGTAAATCAATGTCATTAATTTTAATCTTACCGGAAATGAGATCGAGGCATCGGTTTTCCCATCGCCTCGGATGGAACCTTTTCGGGGTCGCCTGCCTGGCGGCCTCCCTGTTTCCTCTATACGCGGAGGAGTTGACGGTTGAACGGATCTACGGGGAACCGAATCTGACGGGGACGACGCTCCGGTCGGCGCGTTTGTCTCCCGATGGCTCCCGGGTCAGTTATTTGAAGGCCAAACCGGATGATTCTCAACGGTTCGACCTATGGGAATACGATATTGCCGGAAAGCAAGACCGCCTCCTGGTCGATTCCGACTCGCTGGTTCCCGGGCAAGAAATTCTTTCCGACGAGGAAAAGGCCAGGCGTGAGAGGAAGCGGCTTTTCGCCTCGGGAATCGTGGAATATTTCTGGGCCGAGGACGGGAAGTCGCTGCTGTTTCCGTTGAACGGCGACCTGTATCTTTACGATCTCGATTCGACTCCCGATCGGGCCCTCCGGCGGTTGACGCAAACGGAAATCTTCGAAACCGATCCCCGCTTCTCCCCGGGCGGAAATTTCGTTTCGTTCATCCGCGCGCAGGATCTGTTCGTCATCAACCTTGAGTCCGGCGAGGAACGGCAACTGACCGCCGACGGCGAGGGGCCGATCAAGAACGGAATGGCGGAATTCGTCGCCCAGGAGGAGATGGACCGCTTCACCGGGTACTGGTGGTCCGAAGACGAATCGGCCATCGCCTTCACCCGCGTGGATGAGTCGCCGGTTCCCGTCGAGCAGCGCTACGAGATTCTCGCCGACTCCTTCCGGGTATTCGATCAACGCTATCCCGCCGCCGGAACCGAAAACGTGCGAATCCAGGTGGGCGTGGTCACCCTTGCCAACGGGAAGATCCAGTGGATCGATATCGGGATGAACCCCGACATCTATATTGCCAGGGTGAAATGGCTTCCCGATAACCGGCGAATCGCCATACAGCGGGAGAGCCGGGACCAGAAGCGGCTGGACCTGTTGATTGCCGAGGTCCGGAACGGCAGCAGCAAGGTGGTGCTGACCGAAAGGAGCGATCACTGGATCAACCTGAACGACGACCTGCGTTTTCTGGAAAAAACCGATCGATTCATCTGGGGTTCCGAGCGCAGCGGGTTCAAACATCTGTATCTGTACCGAAATGATGGAAAGTTGCTGGGGCCGTTGACCGGCGGGGACTGGGTCCTGTTCAAGATGCAGGGCGTTGACGAGGAAAAGGGACAGATCTATTTCACCGCCAACAAGGACAGCGTCCTGGAAACCCACCTGTACCGGGCCGACCTGGCCCCGGATGACCCCGGGAAAGCGGAACGGATCACGGCAGGGGCCGGCATTCACGGCATCTTGTTGTCGGATGATTCCCGGTTCTACATAGATGCCTTCTCCTCGCCGGATATCCCCCCCCGGGTCAGTCTTCATTCCATTGACGGAAAACGGATCGTCTTCCTGAATGAGAACCGCTTGGATGGAACCCATCCATTTTATCCCTACCTGGCGGATCGAACGGGCCCGGAGTTCGGCGCCATCCAGGCCGGAGACGGACAAGATATCTATTATCGACTCTACAAGCCGGCGAACCTCGAAGCGGGAAAAAAGTATCCGGTCATCATCGACGTTTACGGCGGACCCCGCGCGCAGCGGCTTCGAAGATCCTGGCCTTCCCGGAATGGATACTGGCACCAGATCATGGCCCGAAAGGGTTATGTCGTGTTTTCATTGGACAACCGAGGCTCCGGAAACCGCGGGGTCGCCTTCGAAAAACCGCTGTACCGGCAGATGGGCAAGGTCGA
>JAPUIV010000092.1 GCA_027296665.1 Acidobacteriota bacterium
CGAAAGGGGTTCCCAGAAGGGAGCAGAGCAAAGATAGGCAGCCACCGACAAGCTGCCCGGCCCCCCGGCCCTGCCGGACCACATTGCCGGGGGGAAATCGGAGCGCCGGGTACGGTCCCCCATCCAGGGCCCGTTCCAGGCTGGCCAGGTGAAAGGGGGCTGGTTGCTGGCCGAGTTCAACCACCATCGGCCCGTAGAAAGAGGCGATCCCGGTCTTGCCGAGAAGGGCGAGCTGAAGGGCGGTCACGTCGCTGTACCCAATCCAGCGTTTGGGCAGTTTGCGGGCCGCCTCGAAATCGATCCCCTCGAGAAGCCGGGCGCTACCGTACCCGCCCCGGGCAAACCAGATGGCAGAGATCTCAGGCTTCCTCAGCATCCGGTTCAGCGCCTGCAACCGGTCCCGATCGGGAGCCGCCAGATACCCCTGTGGAGACAGCGCTCCGTCTGCCATCTCCACCATATAACCCCGCCTCTCCAGCCAATCGGCTCCCTGCCGGAGGAGACGGGCGTTCGGAGGCCCGGCCGGAGCCACCACGCCTATCCGGTCACCGGCGTGAATGGGAGGGGGAATCCGTATCATCGGGGGCTTGCTCCCGGCCGGGAGCGCTCGAATTCGACCCGGATCTCCCCCACAAGGGAGGGATCGGTCAACAGGTCGACCGCCGTCAAGGCAAGGGCCCGGGTGGCCAGAAGGAGGCCCTCCTGGCCGCGTTCACTGATGGTGGCGCGACCGAACTCCGCGGTATGGGAGGCCAACCCCGGTTCGCAGATTGCGATGAATGGATGAATCGAGGGGATTTTCTGACTGACATTGCCCATGTCCAGGGACCCCATTCGGGTTCTTGGTTTATCTTCCGTGGTTACGCCAAAAAATCTCAAGTTTTCCTTGAACTTCTCTGCCATCCTACCGTTTGTCCTCATCTCTCGATATGTATGTCCCATTTTGCCAATCGACAACCGGCAGCCCCGCGCCGCGGCGATCTCCCTGGCAGCCGTGAAAAACTTTTCCTCCAACCTGGTTAATCCCTGCAGGGAACGGGCCCGCAAACTGAACTCGCCTACCGCCCGGTCGGGAACCACATTGGCCCGCTCTCCCCCCTCCCGGATCACCCCGGGAAGGTGCCCTCCGTCGCCGATCTCCTGAACCAGGGTAGGTGCCATGCGGTACAGATCGATCAGGGCGTCCAGGGCGTTGATCCCCTTTTCCGGATGAACCACCGCATGGGCCGCCCGGCCCTGATATTCGATCCGATAGGTGGCCGCGGCCAGGGAGGTTGTATACACCCTGTTTTCCCCCGCCGGATGGATCATCATCGCCGCATCCAGGCCATCGAAACACCCGGCCTCGACAAGTGGAACCTTGCCTCCGATCGTCTCCTCGGCAGGGGTGCCGATGACCTCGATCCCCCCACCCGACCGATCCAGAATGGGAAGAAGGGCGAGGGAGGCACCGATCGATGCGGCCGCGATCAGATTGTGCCCGCAGCCATGCCCCATCCCGGGAAGGGCGTCGTATTCCGCCAGAAAGGCGACGCGGGGACGATCCTTTCCCTCTCCGATAGTCGCGTGGAAGGCGGTCGGGAGCCCGGCCAGCCCCACCCGAACCCGGAACCCTTGCCGCCGCAGGAGCGCGGCCAGGACCTGGCAAGAACGTTCTTCCCGGCCGCTCAGTTCCGGATGCCGGTACAGATCCTCGCTGATTCCGAGAATCTCCCCACGGCGGCGCTCTACTTCGGCAAGAACCTTACCGCGCAAGGTAGAGATGGGAGTTTTTGCAGATGGTCTCCGAGTTCGGCTGGTCATTGCCCCCCCGGAGGAACCGGTCCAGGGAACCATGGGATGGGGCCGGAGTCGGGAGTAAGCCGAATTCTGTTCCTCGAATGAAACGAGGTGATGACCATTCATCTGGCCCCTCGATTGCTCTCGGGGTCAAGCGACCTACCCGGAGGTATGGGAGCGGGCCACTCCACTCACCCCCCTATTTGGTCTTGCTCCGTGCGGGGTTTACCAAGCTATCCCGGTCACCCGGGATACTGGTGCGCTCTTACCGCACCATTTCACCCTTACCCCGGCGCGCCAGAGGCATTCCGGGGCGGTATCTTTTCTGTGGCACTTTCCTTCCCGTCACCGGGACTGGGGGTTACCCAGCGCACTGCCCTGGGGAGTTCGGACTTTCCTCCCCGCGTAAACACGCGGAGCGGCCATCTTCCCGGCTCCGACCGGCCCCATGTTAACACGCGCCCCGGGAGCGATCAAACCGGGGGGGAAACTGCCTCGAAACGGGTGGAAGAGAAGCAACAGGGTGTGGTATATTGAGGCGCGATCCGTACCCCCCCTTTTCGGGTCCAGGAACGCGAAAAATCCCTGCAGTTGTTGCCGTTCCCGACCAGGGTAAGGAAGGAAAAGACTCTGGACACTCCATCCTCTCTGCTGCGTCCCCTGCCCCACAACCTGGATGCGGAAAGATCGATCCTGGGCGCCATCCTGATCGAGAACGAGGCGTTGCACCAGGCCCAGGAGATGCTCCGCGAGGGAGATTTTTACCGCGATTCCCATCGCCGCATCTTCCATGCCATGGGGGAACTGTCCGAACGATCCACCAACATCGACCTGGTGACCCTCAAAAATGAAATGGAGAGGGAAGGAACCCTGGAAATAACGGGGGGAACCGCGTATATCGCCTCCCTGGTCGATGGCGTTCCCAGGACGGCGAACGTGGAGTATTACGCCAGGATCGTGAGGGAGAAGGCGGTCCTACGCAACCTGATCACTTCCTCCAGCCGGATCATCTCCGAGTGCCTGGCGGCGGACGGCGACGCCGTGGAGGTCCTGGACTCGGCCGAACAATCGATCTTCCAGATCGCGCAGGATCAACTTCGACCGGGGTTCGTTCCCTTGAGGGTCATCGCCCAGGACAGCCTCAAGATGATCGAAGACCTCCAGGAACGGAAGGAATTCATCACCGGGCTGCCGACGGGATTCGCCCGATTCAACGAACTCACCTCCGGCCTGCAGCCCGCGGATCTCATCATCGTGGCGGCGCGGCCCTCCATGGGAAAAACCGCCTTCTGCATCAACATCGCCCAGCATGTCTCCATCCGGGAAAATAAAAAGGTCGGAATCTTCAGTCTGGAGATGACTCAGCAACAGCTGTTTCTCCGCCTTCTTTGCGCCCAGGCGCGGGTCGACGCCCACCGCCTGCGGACCGGCCGACTCACCAAGGAAGAATGGCAAAAACTCACCCTTTCCTTCGGGGAACTCTCGAATGCCCCCATTTTCATCGACGATTCCTCCGGGCTTTCGGTCATGGAGATGCGGGCCAAGGCGCGGCGATTGAAAGCGGAAAAAGGCCTGGATCTCCTGATCGTCGATTACCTGCAGCTGATGCACGGCGGCAGAGGGCAAGAGAACCGGACCCAGGAAATCTCCGCCATCTCCCGCTCTCTCAAGGGACTCGCCAAGGAACTGAATATCCCCCTGATCGCGGTCTCACAGCTGAGCAGGGGACCCGAGATACGCGGCGGAAATCGCCGGCCGCAGCTTTCCGATCTGCGGGAGTCGGGGGCGATCGAACAGGACGCCGATGTGGTGCTGTTCATTTTCCGCGAGGAGGTGTACAACCCGTCGGAAGAAAATAGGGGCAAGGCCAAATTGATCATTGGAAAGCAGCGCAACGGTCCGACCGACGAGATCGATCTCGCCTTCATCAAGCAATATACCAAGTTCGAGGAGCTTGAGTGGCAGAGGGAATGATCCCGGGAGGTTCCGATCGCACCGATCTCCGGCATTGAACGGATTCTCTCCGGACGGCGGCCGACCTGGGCCGAGGTCGATCTCAACCATTTGGCCGGGAACCTGACCCGGGTCCGGAATCGGATCGGCCCGGCAAAACGGATCCTTGCGGTGGTCAAAGCCGATGCGTACGGCCACGGCGCGGTTCCGGTGAGCCTGTGCCTGGAGCAGGCCGGGGCCGACTGCCTGGCGGTTGCCCTCCCGGAAGAGGGGATCGAACTGCGGGAGGCGGGAGTCCGGTGCGCGATCCTGCTCCTCGGCCCCCTCGGCCCCGATCAGTTCGGGGCGATCTTCGATTACCGTCTCATCCCCACCCTGACCGAATGGCCGATCCTGGACGAACTGGAAAAGGCGGCGGCGCGACGCGGCGCCCGCCTGCCGTTCCACCTCAAGGTGGACACCGGGATGGGAAGGCTGGGGGTTCTTCCCGAGAGTCTCCCCAGCGGTCTCGAACGACTTCGTGAATTGAAGATGTGCCGTCTGGCGGGAGTATTTTCCCATCTCGCCTGCGCCGAGGAGACCAGCAATCCCCACACCGGCTGGCAGCGGCGCAGGTTCGAGGAGACTCTCCAGGTATTGAAAACGGGCGGAGTCCGGGTTCCGATGGCCCACCTTGCCAACAGCGCCGCCATTCTTGACCATCCCGACTGCCTGCTTCAGGCCGTCCGTCCCGGAATCCCTCTGTACGGTTGCCACCCCTCGGAGACCAGCAGCCGGATGGAGATCGAACCGGTCCTGCAGTTTCGCACCCGGGTTCTGGGGATCAAGGAAGTCCCTCCAAACACCCCGATCGGTTACGGCAGCGCCTACCGCACCCGCAGGCCGAGCCGGATTGCCATCCTGCCGGCCGGTTACCATGATGGGGTTCCCCGGACCATGCCGCCCCGGGGCTCGGTTCTCCTGCACGGGAAAAGGGCGCCGCTGGCCGGCCTGGTGAGCATGGACCTTGCCGCCGCGGACGTGACCGAGATCCCGGAGGTTCAACGGGGCGACGTGGCCACCCTGGTCGGACGGGATGGCCCGGAGGAGATCCGCATCGAGGAGGTGGCCGCGGTCGCCCGATCGATTCCTTATGAAATCCTGTGCCGTATCGGCAACCGGGTTCCCCGTATATATCATCGTACCGGAATTCCTGTCTCCATTCAGGGCCGGCTCCAGATGCCGGCACCGGGTCGTCCGGCCGCCGGACTGGAGAGGGAACAGATCATTACCCAAGATCAGGGAGGAATAGGATCATGGGCACCATCTTAATCCGGATCATAGCCGCGCTGAGCACCATCCTTCTGGCCATTCTTCTGTTTCCCCTGCAGCTGGAGCCATTGGACGTCCGGGGTCCGGTATTCGGCCTCTTTTTCGCCGGACTTCTTTTTCTACTCGAGTGGCAGTTGCGGAGAGTCGAATTGCGGGTCCTGTTTTCCAGCCTGCTGGGGCTTACCATCGGTACCGTGGCCGGTTTTATCCTGGTGGGGATCCTGCCCCTTGAAGTGTTCCCCTGGTTGCCATCCTGGGCCACCCGGACCGTGGTTTTTCTCGTCTGTCTCTACCTCGGCTTCATCCTGGGGGCGATCAAGGGGAAGAAGTTCACCGTCGAGACGATTCAAAGCTTCCTCAAGGGGAAAAATACCCGCCGGATCTACAAGATCCTCGACACCAGCGTCATCATCGACAGCCGCATTGCCGACATTTGCGAAACCGGATTTCTGGACGGGGTCCTCATGGTCCCGCAATTCGTTCTCCGCGAACTCCAGCATATCGCCGATTCCTCCGACTCCCTGCGCCGGAGCCGCGGCCGCAAGGGGCTCGAAACCCTACAGAGGATCAAGAAAAACGCCAACGTCCAGGTGCAGATTTCGGAAGTCGACTACCCCGATATCCAGGAAGTGGATCTGAAGCTCATCCAGCTTGCCATCCAGGTGGGAGGCAAGCTCGTCACCAACGACTTCAATCTGAACCAGGTCGCCCAGCTCCGGGGGGTTGAAGTCCTGAACATCAACGAACTCGCCAATGCCCTGAAGCCTGTGGTCCTGCCGGGGGAGGCGATGAAGGTCTTCATTCTCAAGGAGGGAAAGGAAGCCAATCAGGGCGTGGGATATCTCGACGACGGCACCATGGTGGTGGTGGACAACGCCAAGCGCTTCCTCGGCAAGAACGTCGACATCGTCATCACATCGGTTCTGCAGACCACCGCCGGGAAGATGTTCTTCGGGAAATTCGAATCGGATCTGGAAAGATCAAGAAAGGCCGGCTAACCCGGTTCCGGTCGAGGAGCCGTACCTGCTCACGTGTGGGTCGCCCGGAGCGGACGGGGGGGGAAGCGCCGGGGTGGGTACGGGCCGCCGGGAGTCGCCCGCGCCTGGCATCTGGGATGGAGGAAGCGTTCCTCGACGGGCGCGGGAGGGGGCTGCCAGCCGTGGACGGGTCGGCGTTGGAGCAGGAAGCGAAGGGCGAGCAGAGTGAGCACCGCCGCATGAGCAGGCAGACGCTCCTCGACGGGCGCGGAAGGCGGACCGGGAGCCCTTTTCTCAGGCGATCCCCGTGCGCCGGAACCGCGCCACCAGGACCGCGTCGTAGATACTCAACGACCAGACGACTATGCCGTAACCGGCAAGACTGAACCCCACCAGAAGGGTCTGCAGCGGGTCCCCTCCCCCCAGAACGAGACGACTGACAGGATCTTTCAGGGAGTAAAACAGTCCGAGCCCCAGGATCAGCGTGAAGAAGAAAAACAAGAAGAACATCGCCTTTCGTATCTGTCCGTTGATGATCTGCCCCCATCCGGGGATCAGAACCGAGGCAGTCGCCGCCAGGATGGGATTTGGTGACGGCTCTTCCTCTTCCCCGGCGTAAGCGCGCCCGATCCTGTAGGCGCTGTGGATCCCGGACAGAAGAACCAGGAGTAGGTAGAGATCGACCAGGATGACCCCGATGAATAGATCGGCCTCGCCAAGGCCGATCCTCCCGACCAGCGAGCGCATCTGCGACCAGCCGTGGTGCAGAAAATAAGGACAGGAATGGATGAAGGAAAGGGCGAGGTGATCCAGGGTACCCAGCTTCCACTCCCGGTGAAGAAAGTGTCCCGTTCCGCTCAACCACATGGAGAAAGTGGCGGCCAGACGGGGATGGCCGGAACCCTGAAAGAAAGAGGAACCGGGCGCCCGTTTCGGTTTCCGCCCGGAGGCCCCCTTCTTTCCCTTGGTTCGGTTTCCCAGAACACTTTCTAGGGAAAGGTGGGTATCCTCCTCGGAAATGATATAGACGTCCTTATTTGACAATCCAGACCTCCTGGCAGACGGTTCCCCGAGCGGGAAGATCTCCTCTCGGGAATATACGCCCCGGGAAGAAACCCGCAAATCCCGGGATGGACCATTGGTCCCTGTTCAGTACCGGAAGGCGGTGGAAACATAGAAATGACCGTCCCCGCCACCATGGATACCCTTTCCGTAATCGAACTTGAGAAACAGGGGGTTTCGCGGCAGCCGCAAGCGAATCCCGACACCCGTCCCGATGGCCTCGCCGGAGGAACCCGATTTTCCACCGTCGATCGCGCCCGCATCGAGGAATACCGCTCCCTTTAAACGGGACAGCAGCCGGTGGCTGTCAAAACGACGGGAAAACAAGGGAAACCACAGTTCGCTCTGCAACGCCACTAATCTCTTCCCCTTGAAATCATCCGCCTCGAATCCCCGGACGGTTTTCGACCCCCCCAGGGAAAGTTCCTCGGTCGGGGGAATCTCACCGCTCTGATTGCCGCCGAGCAGGTGAAAATCGAACTCAAAGCGCCGCAAGGAAAACCCGTGGAAGTCGGAGTCGAAGGCATAAGTCTCGAAGGAAAACTCTCCGCCGAGTTCCGCCAGGGAAAAGATCACGGTCGGTTTGACCCGGACCTGGAATTTCGGACTCCGGTATAGATGCCGGTAGGTGTACGGAACGGTTAACTTCAGGAAGCTGAAATCGATCGAATCGGACAGGATCGAACCCGACTCCAGCGTCACCCGGTCCCGTTCGAATTCGATTCCCAACTGCAAGTCATGCGACCTCTTCTCAGGCAACAACGCAACTCCGAGGAACAGGTTGCCCCCGACCCGGCGTTCATCCGATTCAATGCCATTGATGATCCGGTTCCGGGTCAAGTCGGAAAAGGCCCGCATCGATAACGACACGTTTCTCCGGGCTATCGATCCGGGTAACAGGTAATCGGTCCTGTAGCTGATCTCGCCGCCCACTTCGCTGTTGAAGACCGGACTTACCTCCAGGGTATCGAAGGGGGTGAGCCATCGCCAGCGCCGGTAAACCACCTTCCCGCTCAGCCCGCGCCGCGGGGCGAACTCCAGGTTGCCTCCGATGAAATTCTTGTCGGGGGGAAGTCTTTCCTCCCCCTGGTTCCTGGCCGCTCTCCCCTGCCCTCGCGGAATCAAGAGATAGCCGGCCTTCTCGAAGCCGGTATCGGGATCGGTTTCTCCCGGGATGATCGCGATGTGGAACCCGCGCAGGGCGAGGCGAAACCGCTCCTGCCGGTAACGCTCCAGGTTGTCGTGATCTCCCTCCACCGAGAGAAGTTCCTGGCGCAGGATCCATTCCGGGACCCCGGGATCGGGGCCGGCCGGTTGGCCACCTTCCTCCCTGCGGGTGATCCCGAGGGGGGATAGATCGGCGGGATTCCTGGAGATCACCGTGATCAGGAACCGGCTTTCCCGGATCGTGACATCGAGGATCCCCTCGTGAAAGTCCACCTCGATCAGGGGCCGGTAACCGAGAAACCGGTAGCGCGCCTCGAGCCTTTCGCGAACCTCGCCCGGCACCCATTCCCGGCCCATCATCGGCAGGAGGATTTCAATGATCTGATCGGAGGAATAGACCGGACGGTGGGCCGGGGGCGCCACGATCCGGATATTCCCTATACTCCGGATCGAGATGGGAGCGGCCGCCGCAGGAACCGCGGGGATCAGGGACAGGATAAGAACAGGGAGCGCGACCTGGAGGCTCAGGGCGGAAGACCGGGGATGTCCCCTCGGGACCATCGCCCGGGGGATCTCATATCTCGCGGCCAAGAAGGGGAGCCATGGCCCGTAAATCCTGGACCAGTTGACGGAAGGTTTCCGGAAGAAGGGCCTGTGGACCGTCGGAAAGGGCGTGATCCGGATCGTCGTGAACCTCCACCATGCAACCATCGGCCCCGACGGCCAGGGCCGCCAGGGTCAGGGGCGGCACCTTGTCCCGCCGGCCGGTG
>JAPUIV010000093.1 GCA_027296665.1 Acidobacteriota bacterium
ACGACATGGTCGGCCTGGGTGCCATAACGGAACGAGGCCACACCGACCCCCGCGCTCGACAGGGTTCCCCCGACGGTGACCGAAAGGTTGTTCGTGAGTACCGGAGGAACTACCTGGCGTTCCCACGCCTGGAGCATTACGTCCCGCCAGATAGCTCCCCCTTCCACCTCAATTGTCAATCGATCGGCGGCGACCGGGCTGATGGCACCCATAGATTTCATATCGATGAGGATCCCGCCCTCGTTGATGGCTACCTGGCTCTGGGAGTGGGCCGCCCCCCGGGTGGAAACCCGGATCCCTTCCTCCCTGGCGAAACGGAGGATCTCGGCGACATCCTGCGTGCCGGCGGGCAGGACCACGGCGGCCGGTTCCCAGTGGAAGATCCGTCCAAAATTGGTGCGGTGTTCGTCCAGGAGGAGATCGTTCGAGATCACCCGCCCCCGGATCCGTTTGCGGATTGCTTCTGCGATCGACACCCGGTTTTCTCAAGTTCCTTCGGACCAGGTCTTGAGGTATTTTTCCTGCGCATCGGTCATGGTGTCGATCTCGATCCCCAGGCTTTTAAGCTTCAACAGGGCGATCTTTCGATCGAGTTCCACGGGAACCGGGTGCACATCATTTTCCATGGTCCGGGCATGTTTCCATAAATATTCCGCTGAAAGAGCCTGGTTGGCGAAACTCATATCCATGACCGAGGCGGGGTGTCCCTCGGCCGCGGTCAGGTTGATCAACCGTCCTTCACCCAGGAGCAGGAGCCGCCGGTCATCACGAAGGTGATACTCCTCCATATGGTCCCGGATGGTCCGTTTCTCCTTGGCCAAACTCTCCAGGGCGGGGATATCGATCTCGACGTTGAAGTGGCCGGAGTTGGCGATGATCGCGCCATCCTTCATTTTCTGGAAATGCACTTCTCTCAGAACGTGTTTGTTGCCGGTGACGGTCACGAAGAAATCCCCGATTCCGGCAGCCTCCGCAAGGGACATCACCCGGAAACCGTCCATGTGGGCCTCCAACGCTTTGACGGCATCGACTTCGGTGACAATCACGTGGGCTCCCATACCCCTGGCCCGATCGGCGATTCCCCGGCCGCACCATCCGTAGCCGGTGACAACGAAAATGGATCCTGCCAGGAGTTTATTGGTGGCGCGGATGATCCCGTCGAGCGTGCTCTGCCCCGTCCCGTACCGGTTGTCGAACAGGTGTTTGGTGAGCGCGTCGTTTACCGAGATCACCGGAAACTTGAGAACTTTCTCCCGCGCCATCTGTTTGAGCCGGATCACACCAGTGGTGGTCTCCTCCGTTCCTCCGACCATCCCCTCGAGGAGTTCCCGGTTTTTGGAATGGAGGGAGGAGACAAGGTCGGCCCCGTCATCCATCGTGATCTGCGGATTCGATTCGAGAGCGGATTGGATGTGGCGGTAATACCCATCGGTATCAATACCGTGGATCGCGAAGACGGAGATGCCTGAATCATGCACCAGGGAAGCGGCCACGTCATCCTGAGTGCTCAAGGGGTTGGATGCGCACAGCACGACCTTGGCCCCGCCCGATTTCAAGGTTATGGCAAGGTTTGCGGTTTCGGTGGTCACGTGGAGGCATCCGGCGATCCTCACTCCCTGCAGGGGCTGTTCCTTGTGAAATCTTTGGCGGATGGTGCGCAGGACTCCCATGCTGCGTTCGGCCCAGGCGATCCTCTTGCTCCCCTTTTCCGCCAGGGCGGGATCGGCGATGTCGTGCTTTATCTCGGTCATCGAATCCTCCAATGTCGGTTCTAGATCTCTGCGGCCTTCCGCAAATTCTCAGCCTGATCGGTTCGTTCCCAGGTGAAATCGGGTTCGGTGCGCCCAAAATGGCCGTATGCGGAGGTCTGAGTGTAGATGGGCCGGCGGAGATCAAGCTTCTGGATGATCTCCTTGGGCGTCATTCCAAAATGTTTTCGGATCAGTTGCTCAATCCGCCTCTCCGGTATCCGGCCAGTCCCGAAGGTATCGACACTGACGGAAACCGGTTCGGCAACCCCGATTGCATAGGCAAGCTGAACTTCGGCACACTCCGCGATCCCGGAGGCAACGAGATTTTTGGCAATGTAACGCGCCATATAGGACGCCGAGCGGTCTACCTTTGTTGGATCTTTGCCGGAAAAGCTGCCGCCCCCATGGTGGCCCCGGCCGCCATAGGTATCGACGATGATCTTCCGGCCTGAGAGCCCCGTATCGGCCTGGGGGCCGCCGTGCACGAAGCGCCCGGTCGGGTTGATGTGAAACACCGTTCCCTGGTGGAGCAAGGAGGCGGGAATCGTCGGAATAATCACTTCCTTCTTGATATCCTTGCGGAGTTGCTCCATCGATACCGCGGCATCGTGGTGGCTGGAAATGACCACGGCGTCGACACGGACCGGTTTGCCACCATCGTACAGAACGGTTACCTGGCTCTTCCCATCCGGTTTCAGGTATTCAAGGATTCCCTGGCGCCGGACATCGGTCAACCGGCGTGCGAGTTTATGGGCCAGGTGGATCGGCATCGGCATCAACTCCTCGGTTTCGCGGCAGGCGAAACCGAACATGAGGCCCTGGTCCCCCGCCCCGCCGGTATCGACCCCCTTGGCAATGTCCGGGGATTGCGAGTCTATGCTCGAAAGGACGGCGCAGGTCTCAGAATTGAATCCGGTGGCGGTGGCGGCGTAACCCACATCCCGGACCGTTTTCCGGGCAACCTTTTGGAAGTCGACGAAGGCGGAAGTGGTGATCTCACCCGATATCATGACAAGGCCGGTGGTGACCAGAGCCTCGCAGGCGACCCGGGCAAGAGAGTCTTTCTCCAGAACGGCATCCAGGATCGAGTCGCTGATCCGATCGGCCAATTTATCGGGATGCCCCTCTGTAACTGATTCAGAGGTAAAAAGATATCTCTCCCTGTTGTTCATTTCCCCTCCCCCCTTCGGCATGGGTATCAGAGGTCTGCGGGCAAAGAAAAAAAGGCAGTTTATGGTACCACGAGACCCATGTCAATGAGAACCGCCCGAAGTTCCGCCGCCCGGCAAGGGGTTCACAGCGGCCGTAAATGAAAACGTATCGCTCCCTTGCCGAGAACCTTCTCGATGGCAAGGGCGAGATTCCGGCTGGGCAGTACCTGATGTGCGGGGCCGGCCTTCACCCGCATCCGGTACTGTGCCGGATGTTGAAGATCGAAGTAGATCGGGCAATGACCCGGATACTGGGCGAAAATACGGTCCAGGCTGCGTAGAACATCGACCTCCAGGCCGGTTGTGGTGATGCGGATCGTGACCGATTCGGTCCTTTTTTCCTCCGCTCCCGCCAACCTGGCAATTCCTTCGGCCAGAATCCTCCGTCCTTCGCTTCCCTCCTCCACTTTCCCCTCAACCAGGATCGGTTCCTCCCCCTCCAGAATCGATCTGAAGTTCCGGTAGACGTTCGGAAAAACGATCACCTCGGCGCTGCCATCCAGGTCCTCCAGCTGAAAGACCGCCATCATATCTCCCCGTTTCGTCTTCCGTTTGCGCAAATCCCCGGCCATGCCGGCCACGACGATTTTGCGCGAGGGATCGGCGTTTGCCAGTTGGGGAAGGGTGTGGGTGGTCAGCTGCCGGATCACTTCCCGGCATTCCTCCAGGGGATGGCCGGTAAGGTAGAAACCCAAGGCTTCTTTTTCATGGGAGAGGAGTTCGCCCAGATCCCAGGGCTCACCAGGGTCAAGGGAGATCGACGGCGGCTCCGTCTCCGTTCCGGCGGAGAGATCGAACAGGCCGGATTGTCCCGATTCACGAGCTTCCTGGTGCTTCTGGCCGATCTCAATATACCGGTTGATGGTCCGGAACAATCCGGCACGGTCGGACTCCAGTTCATCGCACGCACCCGATTTGATCAATGACTCCAGCACCCTTCGGTTCACCAGCCGGAGATCGACCTCCTGGCAGAGATGGCCCAGATCGCGGAACCGCCCCACCCTTTTCCGGGCCTCCAGGATCGAACGGATCGCCCCTTCCCCGACGTTCTTGATGGCGTTGAGACCGAACCGGATCCGGTTGCCGTCCTCGGTGAAATCGTGGCCGCTGCGGTGAAGGTCCGGGGGCAGGATGGGAATCTCCATCTCGCGGCATTCACGGATATATTTGCCGACGTTATCGGTATTCTCCTTCTCACTGGTGAGCAATCCCGCCATGAAGGAGATGGGATGGTGCGCCTTAAGGTAGCCGGTCCGGTAGGCGATGAGGGCATAAGCCGTGCTGTGGGATTTGTTGAATCCGTATTCGGCGAAATGGGCCATCAGGTCAAAGATCTTGCGGGCTTCGGGCTCCGGGATACGATTCCCCTTGGCGCCCTGCAGAAACTTGACCTTCTGCGCCGCCATCACTTCCCGCTTTTTCTTTCCCATCGCCCGGCGGAGAATATCGGCCTCTCCCAGGGTGAAGCCGGCCAGCTGACTGGCGATTCGCATCACCTGTTCCTGGTACACAATCACCCCGTGCGTATCTCGAAGTATCTCCTCCATCCGGGCGGGGAGTTTTTTCCCCTTCTGTTTCTGGCCGTGCCGCCGCCGGATGAAATCGTCGATCATGCCGCTCTTGATCGGCCCCGGGCGGTAGAGGGCATTCAGGGCGATGAGGTCTTCGAAACGATCGGGGCGAAGCTTTCGCAGAATATCCTTCATTCCCCTGGACTCGAACTGAAAGACGCCGCCGGTTTCGGCGCGTTCGAATAACTGGAATGTTTTCCGGTCGTCCAGGGGGAGCGTATCCAGATCGATCGGCGCATGCCCGCCGAGTTCGATCCGGCGCAGGACGTCGTCAATCAAGGTCAAGGTCTTGAGGCCGAGGAAATCCATCTTCAGAAGACCGATCGATTCGAGCTCGTTCATCGCGTACTGGGTCAGAACCACGCCGTCCTTTCCCCGGTACAGGGGGGTGAATTCCACCAGGGGGCGCGGGGAAATCACCACCCCGGCGGCATGGGTTGAGGCGTGCCGCGTAAGACCCTCGAGGCGTTTTGCCACCTCGATCAGTTTCCCGATCCGCTCATCATCTTCCACCGCCCGTCGAAGTTGCGGTACCGATTTCAAGGCTCCTTCCACTGTGGCGTCGAGTTCATTCGGGATCAACCGGGCGATCCGATCGACCTCGGCATAGGGGATATCGAGACCCCTTCCCACATCGCGGATGACCGCCTTGGCGGCCATCCTTCCAAAGGTGATGATCTGGGCGACATTTTCCCGGCCGTATTTTTCGGTCACGTATTCGATCACGCGCCCCCGTCCCTTGATGCAAAAATCGATGTCAATATCCGGGAGGGTCACCCGTTCAGGATTCAGAAACC
>JAPUIV010000094.1 GCA_027296665.1 Acidobacteriota bacterium
TGGCCCGGCTCCGGTCACCCATCGGAATGATCTTCCGGAGGCGGCCCCGGTAGATCCGTCCCGGCACGGCATCGACCTCGACACGGGCCGGCTGGCCGAGGCGGATCCTGCCGATGTAGTCTTCCTTCACGTCGGTCTCGACCTCGATATGGGCCAGGTCGGCAAGGGTCACCACCGAGCCCCGCCCGGAGGCCGCTCCCATTCCCCCGGGCGTGATCGTTTCCCCGATCTCCGCGTCCTTCGAGATCACGGTTCCGGGGAAGGGGGCGCGAATGAACATGTTTTCCAGGATCTCCTGGCTCTCCTTCACCCGCGCGGCATCGAGGGCGGCCTGTTGCCGCATCGCCTCGAGCCTCGCCTTCGAACCGTCCCGTTTCGCCCCGGCCTTCTCCCAGTCCTCCCGGGGCCCGATCGAGGCCTCGAAAAGCGCTTTCTTCCGTTGCAGGTCCCGTTCATCCTCGGTGAGAACGATCTCCGCCGCGCGGACATCCGCCCGGGCTCGGGAATGCGCGGCACCCGCCGCCAGCAGACCGGCTTTCAGATCGGCGTGCTCGAGCACCGCGATGATCTGTCCGGCATCCACCTGATCTCCTTCCTCGACCCGGATCTCCTCGACCCGGCCGGAAACCTTGGCGCCGATCGCCGCCTGGGTCCGGGAGACCAGATATCCATTCGCGGTCAGGATGGCATCGGCGCGGTTTGGGCTGATCAGGCGGGCCGAACCGATCCGGACTTCGGGCACCCCCCGGAAGACTCCCCGGAACCGGAGACCCAGCGCCCCCGCGGCTACCACCAGGGCCAAGCCGAGGAGGAACAAAAGAATTCTCCGGGAAGATCGCACGGGAGGGCCGGATCGTGTGGACCGGTCGATCCGGAGGGCGGACAGATCGGGGAGCGATTTTTCGGGAGGAGGATTGGCCATGTTCGATCCAGGTATACGGGCCCGCCCCCGCCGGGTTTCGCCACCTCTCGCCGGCTCGGAGGCGGATGAATATGTGGAGTGATTCTCGATAGTAATCGATTGCCTGTTCCCTGGTCAATCCTGCCGGAATTGCATTAAGATTGCATGGGAGAACATCATGATGGAGATCGGATCCGATTCCAGGAAAAAAGGGATCGCCCGCAAGGGGCCTTCGGAGGCGGAACTGGCGGCGCTGCGCCGCGACTGCCGGGTGACTTACTACCGGGCCTCGGGACCCGGAGGACAGCATCGCAACAAGACCTCCACCGCCGTCCGGCTGCAGCATCTCCCCACCGGGATCCTGGACACCGCCGCCGACACCCGGTCCCAGCACCGCAACCGGCTGAACGCTCTCATCCGGCTATGGATGCGCCTGCGAGCTCTGGCCCGTAAGCGCAAACCGAGAAAGAAGACCCGGATCTCCAGGGCGGCGCGCACCAGGAATCTTGCCGCGAAAAAGAAGCAATCGTGGAAAAAAACGCTCCGCAAAAAACCTTCGCGGGAAGAGGAATGATCGATTCCCGGCAACCGAGCTTCCCGATCGGCCGGGTTCTCGGCCGGATCAAGGCAACCACGCGGCCATGGAAAGAAACCGCTCTCACCCAGGTCAGCCAATCGGGCCAGCCGTTCCGCCTGCTGATCGGGTGTCTCCTCAGCCTCCGAACCAAGGACGAGACCACCCATCCCGCCGCGGAAAGGCTGTTCGCCCTTGCCGACGGGCCGGAAGAAATGCTCCGGCTGACGGTCCCCCGGATCGAACGGGCGATCTATCCGGTCGGCTTTTACCGCACCAAGGCAAAGAACATCCTGGGGATCTGCCGGCGGCTCACCCGGGAACATGACGGGAAAGTGCCCGGCGACCTGGACGCGCTTCTAGCCCTGCCCGGGGTCGGCAGGAAGACGGCGAATCTTGTTCTCGGCCTGGGATTCAACATCGCGGCGATCTGCGTCGATACACACGTGAACCGGATCCCGAATCGTTGGGGATACATCAAGACCAGCAATCCCGGTGAAACCGAGATCGCCCTGCGGAAAAAACTCCCGAAGCGATTCTGGATCTCGATCAACGAACTTCTGGTTCTCTTCGGCCAGCGGATCTGCCGGCCGGTTTCGCCCCATTGCAGCCGGTGCCCCGTGCCGGAGTTCTGCGCGCGGGTCGGCGTCGGAAAATCCCGATGAAACATCATGATGCGTCCCAGCCCGGACTGCCCTTGATGTCCGCTCCCCATTTGCGTATGCTGAAGGCACCCACCCGCCTTCCACAAGGGAAGGCCTTTGATGCACCGCAAGACCTGCTCATCCATTGTTAGCCCGGCGAGAAGTAACTCGATGACGACAGAATTCGGAGCTGCGGCTGAGGACTACGCGAAGTTTCGCGCCGGTTTTCCCGATTCACTTTTCGATCGGTTGGCTTTGCTCGGGATCGGTGTCTCGAGAGACATCGTCGTGGACCTGGGGACCGGGACGGGCAGCCTCGCCCGGGGATTCGCCCTGCGCGGATGTGAAGTTACCGGGATCGATCCGGACGAACGTCTTCTCAGACAGGCCCGGCAGCTGGATGGTTCAGCTCAGGTGAGCATCGACTACAAGATCGGACGTGCGGAAGCCATTCCATTGCCGGATAACTTTGCGGACACCGTGTCGGCAGGGCAGTGCTGGCATTGGTTTGACGGTCCCACTGCTGCCGCGGAGATCTCACGCATCATTAAGCCGCGTGGTCGAATGGTCGTGGCGCACTTTGACTGGCTTCCCCTGCCTGGAAATGTGGTCGAAGCAACAGAACGTTTGATCTTGGAACACAATCCTAAATGGCATCTCGCTGGCGGGAACGGATTCCATCTCGAGAGTCTGCCCCATTTGCAAGCCGCCGGCTTTCTGGAATTCGAAACATTTTCCTACGACATGGACGTCGCCTACAGCGCAGAAGCATGGCGGGGGCGCATCAGGGCTAGCGCTGGCATCGGCGCGAGCCTACCGCCGGCCAAGGTGAAGGCCTTTGATGGCGCGCTGGCCGAACGACTGGCAAAGACATTTCCCGTGGAACCCCTGCAAGTACCGCACCGTGTCTTCGCACTGGTCGGCATGAGTGACACGAATGGGATCCCGGGTTAACAACGGCAGGCAAATGACGACGCTTCGCGCCGCGCGAAGACTGGCCCGCTACCATTCCAAGTTGATTTCGTGACGGAGTTCTTGGTCTCACCGCACGCGGAAGGCGCAAGGTTTCGAGTCACGCAGGATCGATTTCCATCAGGTCCGGAGGCCGATCAGTTCTATGCAGGATTCGAGAAGGGCTGGAAAGACACATTT
>JAPUIV010000095.1 GCA_027296665.1 Acidobacteriota bacterium
ACAGTTCAACTGCCCGAAAAAATAACCTCAGGGAAGCCTCGAAAATCAAGCCTGGCTTGACGGATGAATTTTTCGGGAGGGACAGCCATCAATAAAAAAAGCGGGTTCGCCTAAGAGCCCTGGCTCCTGAATTGTGCTACAATGTGGGCCAGAATCCGCTTCTCTGAAATACTGCATCATCATTGGGAGGTCCGGTGATAGTTGGAATACCGGTCGAGTCCTATCCTGAGGAACGTCGAGTTGCCCTGATTCCTGCATCGGTGCCCGTCCTGATGAAGGCGGGACTCAAGGTCCAGGTGGAAACTGGGGCCGGAGAGTTGGCGGGTTTTCCCGACGCTGAATACCAGGAACAGGGAGCCCTTCTGATACCGGACCGGAGACAACTCTTCTCCTCGGCCGATGTCCTCCTCCAGGTGCACGGCCTGGGGGCCAACCGGGATTCCGGCCTGATGGATCTGGAATTGACCCGGTCCGGCCAGGCAGTGGTGGGGCTCTTCGACCCGCTGGGGGCTCCCGAACGGGTGGCGAAGATCGCCGAAAGGGGAATCACCGCCTTTGCCATGGAACTTGTCCCCAGGATCAGCCGTGCGCAGCCGATGGATGTGTTGACCTCGATGGCCACCGTCTCCGGATACAAAGCGGTTCTGATCGCCGCGGAAACCCACAAGAGGATGTTTCCCATGATGATCACCGCTGCGGGAACCATCACCCCGGCCCGGGTTTTTGTTGTGGGGGCGGGCGTCGCCGGGCTCCAGGCCATCGCCACCGCCCGACGCCTGGGTGCAGTGGTGCAGTCGTATGACGTTCGGCCGGCGGTGAAGGAGCAGGTGGTGAGCCTGGGGGCCCGGTTCCTGGAACTGGAGCTGGAGACGGAAAAAGCCGAGGGAACCGGAGGGTACGCGAAGACCATGGGGGAGGATTTTTACCGGCGCCAGCGAGAGATGATGACGACCGTGGTGGCCGAAAGCGATGTCGTCATTACCACCGCGGCGATACCAGGGAAAAAATCCCCGATTCTGATCACTAAACTGATGGTCCAGGGAATGCGTCCGGGATCCATCATCGTGGACCTGGCCGCCGAGGGCGGCGGAAATTGCGAGCTCACACGGCCCGGCGAACCGGTGGAATACAACGGCATTCTCATTCTTGGACCGTTGAACCTCGCCTCCACCCTCCCCTACCACGCTAGCCAGATGTACGCCCGAAACGTCACTTCCTTTATTAAGAACCTGGTGGAGGATGGCGAGCTCCGCCTCAATCTGGAAGACCCGATCATTCGAGACACACTCCTCACCCACCGGGGAGAAGTGGTCAACCCCCGGGTTCGGGAGTTGGTGGGGATGCCCGGCTCCGCCTCGACAATCGAAGAAAAGGGTGTCTCCTGATGGAAACCTTCGTTGCGGCTTTGACCATATTTATTCTAGCTCTGTTCGTGGGCTTCGAGGTGATCACCAAAGTACCGCCTCTCCTGCACACGCCCCTCATGTCCGGTGCCAATGCCATTTCGGGTATCACGCTGGTCGGAACGCTGATCACCTCGGGAGCCCGGTTGACCCCCCTGACCGAGATCCTGGGTTTTCTTGCCGTGGCAATGGCGACCGCGAACGTGGTCGGGGGCTTTCTCCTGACGCATCGCATGCTCAAAATGTTTCAAAAAAAGAAATAGCATGCCGAGGGAAGAAGCACTCATCAAGATCTTTTACCTCGCCGCCGCCGTACTCTTCATCTTCGGCATCAAAGGACTTACCCATCCCCGTACCGCCGTTCGGGGAAACCTCCTGGCGGCCCTGGGCATGCTCCTCGCCATCGTCGTGACGCTCACAGACAAGCGCATCGTCAGTTTTCAAATCATCGTCGCAGGAATCGTGGTGGGAGGACTGGTCGGAGTCCTTATGGCATACCGGGCCCCCATGACCGCGATGCCCCAGGTGGTTGCCATCTTCAACGGTTTTGGTGGGGGAGCGTCGGCTCTCGCGGTTGGGGCCGCCTTCGAGGAGGCGCTCAAGGGAGGGTGGATCGAAGAGATCACGGTCCAGTTCACGAGTTCCGCCGTGTTGGCCGGCCTGATCGGGGCGGTTTCCCTGACCGGTAGCGCAGTTGCCTTTGGCAAACTTCAGGGATGGATCAGGGGAAAACCGATCCTGCTGCCGGGCCGCCATTTCATCAATATCGCACTGGTAGTGACCTGCATTGGAATGAGCGCCTGGTTGGTGATGGATCCCGTCTGGTCGGTACCCTTCTGGACCATGACAATCGTTGCCGCCGTTCTCGGTATCATGCTGGTGATACCGATCGGCGGGGCCGACATGCCGGTGGTCATTTCTCTTCTCAATGCGTACTCGGGAATTGCCGCCGCCGGACACGGATGGGTTCTCAACAACAGCGTTCTGATTATCGCCGGCTCGCTGGTCGGTGCGGCCGGATTCATCCTCACGGCCCTGATGTGCCGGGCCATGAACCGCTCTCTGGCCAACGTCATGTTTGCCGGAGTGGGTGCCGTCGTCACCACCGCAGCCGAGAGCGAAGATATCTATGCCGGTCGGGTGAAATCGGCTTCCCCGGAAGAAGTGGCGATGTTGCTGGAAGGTGCCAGGCGGGTGGTCATCGCACCTGGATACGGAATGGCGGTTGCCCAGGCACAGTACGCGATTCAGGACTTGGCCAACCTCCTCAACTCCAAGGGAGTGGACGTCGAATTCGCCATTCATCCCGTTGCCGGACGGATGCCGGGACACATGAACGTCCTGCTGGCCGAAGCAAATGTTCCTTACGAGAAGCTAAAGGAAATGGACGTGATCAATCCCTCCTTCCGGCAGACCGATGTGGTTCTGGTCATCGGGGCCAACGATGTGGTGAATCCCATGGCGCGAGAAGCCGACCCATCGATTCCCATTGCCGGCATGCCGATCCTCGATGTCGACCAGGCCCGCACCGTGGTCATCATCAAACGAAGCCTCAGCCCGGGGTTTTCCGGCATCGCGAATCCCCTCTTTGCCGCGGACAATTGCTTGATGCTTTTCGGCGATGCGAAACAGATGGCTATGGACCTCACCGCTGCCTTGAAGGAGGCCTAGGAAGGAGTTAACCATGGAATTTGTCAATGAAATTTTGAAAGAAAAAGGGCACGAGGTCCTGTCGGTCACACCGGAGACCTCGGTCTTCGAGGCCCTCAAATTGATGGCCAACAAGAATGTCGGTTCCCTTCTGGTACTCGAAAATGACCAAATGATCGGACTTTTCTCCGAACGGGATTACGCCAGGAAGGTCATTCTGAAGGGAAAATCTTCCAGGGATACGCCCGTCAGGGAAATAATGAGCTCCCGGGTGGTCTACGTCCGCCCCAATCAAACCGTCGAGGAGTGCATGGCCTTGATGACCGACAAGCGTGTCCGCCACCTACCAGTTATGGAGGACAAACAGCTGGTTGGCCTGATTTCGATCGGAGATGTGGTCAAAGCCATTATATTCGAACGAGAATTCTTGATACATCAGCTCGAGAATTACATTACCGGAGACCGATAACCCCACCAACATTCTTCCTTGCTCAGCCTTTCCTGGGATTATTTCACGCCCTGTCCTTCCCGAAAAGTTCGTCCGTAACGGAGATCACATCCGATTGGAAGGATGACCATCATTTGTAAGTCAATCTAAATAAATGACTTATCGAGAAACCGGCTCCTGGCGGAGATCCCGCCATTCGGTTTCGAGGAGACTTTCGGTTGGGGAGCCAAACGCCAGTCTCCTCGAAATATTGGGGATTTGGTTTACACCCTGCACTTTTCAGCGAGACCATCTGAGTTATAATAAGGAAAGTTTTTCGACCCGAGAGAGTATGTTCAGGGGAAACCTCGAAAACCAAGCTTGGCTTGGCGGATGGATTTTTCGGGAGGGACACCCAATAAACAACTGAAGGCAGACCGACTCCTCATCACCGGGCCGAGTTTCAGCCAATCGCATAAAAACTCCCATTTCGCATATCCTCTCATTTGACAGGGCAAGGAGGGTATGTTTTACTACCCGGTAATTACCCACTGGAGGATTCCCTTGACATGGACAAGTGGACTAATTGCTGTGTCTTTCTTGTTTTGTGGGTGTTTT
>JAPUIV010000096.1 GCA_027296665.1 Acidobacteriota bacterium
TCCCGGATCCTGAATCCGGGAGAAGGGGAGTACTACATTTTGCGCGGCCAGAACTCGTGTGATTCCGGGACCTACGGGACGGGGAATGGCCCGGAGAATCCCCGGCCGCTGCTCGATACCTCCGGTCCCTGTCTCTGACGTCCCGCCCTTTCCGTTTCCAATACAAGAAATTTCCAAAACCCTTGCTGGGGACGGGTTTCAGCCCGAGGAATCGATTTGCAGATACCTGCTTAAGTACCTATATTCCCTTGATATGCAAGAGATTAACCGGGCTCTTTCCGTCATTCTTCTGGCGGCGATCCTGATTTCGGCATCTTCCTGCGCGATCTGGAGAGAACCGAATCTCGGGGAGATTTACCAGGAGAGGGATCGAGAGGATCCTCCGCATCCGGTGATCCTGATCCCCGGTTTTCTCGGTTCGAAACTGAAGCAGAAGGATTCGGAACAGGTCGCCTGGGGCAAACCGCTGGACGTGATGCGCGGCGGCCGGTCCGATCGGTTTCGTCTCCCAATCCAGCATGCCAATTTGTCGAGGAATGTCGATAACCTGATCGCCTATGACATTTACGATACCTCCGTGGGCGCCAGGTATTACGGGGACATTCTGAGAGCGCTGGAACTGCATGGGGGGTACCAGAGGGGGGAAATTTCCCGGCCCAGGGCTGGAGATATGTGTTTCGTATTCTATTACGATTGGCGCCGGGATCTGGTCGAATCGGCCCGGAAACTCGGAGAGGCGATTGAAAATCTCCGCCGGGTGTACGGCGATCCCGACCTGAAAGTCGACCTGATCGCCCACAGCATGGGAGGTCTCGTCGCCCGCTACTACATCATGTATGGAATGGTCGATGTTCTCGATCAGCCAACTCCTCCCGTTCCCTCCTACGCGGGAGCCTCCTCCGTCGATCGGGTAATTCTCATTGCAACTCCCAACGAGGGGGCGTTGTTTTCCTTGAGAACGCTGGATCAGGGATTGAAGAAGATTGTGGAGGCGATTTCGATCCGTGAAGTGTTCACCATGCCAAGCCTGTATGAAATGCTTCCGGCCCCGTGGATCGATCCGATCGTGGACCCGTCAGGCAGGGCCCAGGGGATTGACATCTACGACGCGGTAAACTGGGAAAAATACGGCTGGTCGGTGTTCGGGAAGGGACGTGGAGAAAAAAAGAAGCGGCGGGCATCCTCACCCTGGACGGTACAAGAACAACGGAGTTTTCTTCGAACGATGCTGTTCCGCGCCGGGCGGTTCCACCGGGCGCTCCAGCAGAGCAGCCCGGAACCGGCGCCGGTGCAATTCTTCACCTTCGGCGGCGATTGCAGACCCACCCTGGACAAAGCGATCCTCCGACAGACCGATGGCGAGGGATGGGAGTTCTTCTTCCCAGACCGCGGTGCCCGTTTCGACGCCAGCCTGTCCCGGATCAAGGGGACCCTGTTCAGTCCCGGAGACGGGGTGGTGACCCGGCGGAGCCTCCTGTCATTCCCGGATGCCGGCTCTTCAAAAAACCAGGCCCTGTCATCATTCAGTTACGCCTATTTCCTTTGTGGAAGCCACGGGTTCTTGACCGCTGACGCGAAGTTTCAGAACAATCTGTTCTATGTCCTGAATCACAAAAGGCACCAGTCCCGGGGGAGTCTTCCTTCCCGGGCCGCCAGGGGCATGTAGTGGAATCCTGCCCATTATTGGTCTGAGGTATTTCTCCCAGTGATCCCCTGTCCAGCGAATCGAAGTCATCCCCCAAGTTCTCATCGATCCCGGTAAGAGAATTTATTGTTTGCAAGCCTGGTATTATCGTGTATAAATAAGCGCCGATCATTGTATGGTTTGGTCAAAGGAGGACTCGATGGCGAAAAAAAAGAAAACCGGTGATTTGATCATTTCAAAAAGCCGTACCAAGGGTGCGGTCCGGAAGAGTAACGTCTCCGGCGATTTTTACAAGGCGCTGGACAAGAAGGTCCGGGAACTGATTGTTCTGGCCGAGGGTCGATGCAAGGCGAACAAGCGGAAAACCCTCAAGCCCCAGGATCTGTAAAAACCTGCTGCCTTATCGGGGCTCCCGGGACCCTTCCCCGGAGCCCCGTTCTCGCCTATGGCCGCGGTCGAAGCCTCATTCTCCAGGCGGGTCCGTCTGGAGGTCGGGCAGGCGGGGCGGTTTCACCACCATCTCCGGCTCTCCTTCCAGTGATAAAAGAAATGCCTGGAGGATCTCCTTTTCATTGGCGGAAAGGCGAAGGGGTTGCATTGATCGATCCAGCCACTGATTCGGTTCCCCGCCCCGATCGTAGAATTCAATAACCTCCTGGATCGTTTTCAGGCTTCCATCATGCATGTAAGGGGCGGTTCTGCCGATATCCCGCAGAGTGGGGGTCTTGAAGGCGCCCCGATCGGATTCCACCGCCGTCACCCGGAATCTCCCGAGATCGGGATCCTCCATGGCCATCCCCACCCCGAGGTTGTGAAAATCGAAATCGGTCAGAAGGGAACCGACGTGGCATGAGGTGCAATTGGCCCGGCCCCGGAAGAGTTCCCATCCCTCCCGGGCCGCCGGAGTGAGGGCATCGGTCTCACCGAGGTTGAATCGATCCCATGGGGAGTTCCCGCTCAAGACCGTTCTTTCGAAGGTGGCGATGGCCATGGCAATCCGTTCCGCCGTCACTTCTCCTCCGAACACTTCCTGGAACCGCTGGCGGTAGCCTTCAATTTCGCCGATCGTCTCGACCGCGTCTTCCAACCGGTTTCCCATCTCGAGCGGATTCTGGATCGGTCCCAACGCCTGCGCCTCGAGGGTGGGCGCCCGGCCATCCCAGAACTGGTGAGGGAGATAGGTTGAGTTGATCACTGTGGGAGCATTCCGATTCCCCCTCTGATTTCCGATCCCGGTGGAGGTGGGCAGGCCGTCGGCAAACCCCAGCGCTGGATTGTGGCAGGTGGCGCAGCTGATGGTGAAATCGCGGGATAGCCTGGGATCGAAAAAGAGGAGTTTCCCGAGTTCGACCTTCGCCGCGGTCATCGGGTTGTCGGAAGGAATCATAAGGTCTTCTTCCAGTCCGCTGGGAATCCGGGGGGGGATTTCCAACGACAGGGTCTCTTCTTCTCCCCCGCGTGCGCCGCAGGCAAGGGCGAGACAGCCAAATACCGCTGCAATCAGAAACCGGGCGGCTGGTTTTTCCATTGTTTTCGTCCCTTTCCGGAAAGGAAAAGAGGAAGCTGAGCGAGAGGGCAGGGGCTCCGCGCTGGATCAGGATCCCCAGAATGATCACCACGGGCGCGATCAGCATTGCGGTCATGGTCAGGAACAGTATCCGCAGCCGTCCCTGGATTTTCAGGTTGCGTTTGTCTAGCTCGGTGGCCTCGAACACTAGCTTCGTCCCCTGCCGGTTCCGCGAATCAGAAGGTCAGCACAGAGGTTGATGATAAAGGTCACCAGGAAGAGCAGGATTCCCAGCGTAAAAAGGGCTCGGTAGTGGTCCGATCCTGCTGCAGTCTCGCCCAGCTCAGCAGCGATGGTTGCCGTCAAAGCACGAAC
>JAPUIV010000097.1 GCA_027296665.1 Acidobacteriota bacterium
AGGCCATCTATGTTTCCTTTTCCCGGGAGGATACTTGACTAGGAGAACCGGGTCACTGCCCTCCCCTTCACGAAACAGACTCACTTCCCGCACGTCCCCGGTCCGGAGATCCAGCAGGATCTCGTACCGCAATCCGGAAGATCCTCCCGCCGCCAGGATGCGCCATCCTTCCGGGGCAAGGATTGGCGGCTCGATCCGTGTTTCGTCATTCCGGTAGAACAGGTCGCCGGTCATCAGGGGCAGCAGGTCGGTGGCGAGAATATCCATTCCGAGAAGCGATTGGAACAGACTGGCAGAATCGGGTTCCTTGAAATAGTTCCCTTCTCGAGGGAGAAAGCCGACCGCATTCCCTTCACTGACCGCAAGAACCAGCCGGGGATTCCCGAAGGGGCCAAGGATCTCGATCCGTATCCGGCCGGGAGGTTCCACCGCGAGGATCTGCCGGAAGGATCTTCTCTTCCCCCCCTCAAATAAGGTGGTCCGATACAGGGCCCGCATCCGCTGAAAGCGCGGAGGGGAGAAGGAGGGCACCGATACCGGTCCGGCCGTGTCACCCCCCCCGATCGACCCTCTCTCCCTCATCGAGGCCGAACAACCGCACAAGCCGGCCGCCAGGAGGATGGACAGGGCAAGGTTCCTCTTCCGGATCCGGCGAGACCGGATTCGGTTCACCGGGAGCCTTCCAGGCGACGTTTCGCTTCCTCTATTTTTTTTTGGAGGGTGGCAGGATCTTCGATTCCCGCTGCCAGGGCACGGTTCCAGGCAGTGATCGCCTGGCGGTCTTCCCCGACCTGGAAATAAAGATCTCCCAGGTGGTCTTCAATAACGGGGTCTCCCCCGGACAGCCTCGATGCCTCTTCCAGATGGTTCCGGGCCGGTTCGAGACGTTGGAGCTTGAAGTAAGCCCATCCCAGAGAATCGAGATAGGCCGGATTATACGGATCAATTTCCACGGCCCTCTTAATATACTTCAATGATTCCTCCAGACGGGAACCCTGCTCCACAAGCATGTAACCGAAATAATTCAATACCAGGGGGTTTTCCGGATTCACCACCAATGCCTGGCGAAAACTGTTTTCTGCTTTCTTAAAACTTCCCTGGCGTTCCTGCAAGGCCCCCATCTGGAAAAACATCATGTCATCTTCTGGAAAGAGTTCCAGACCCCGGGAAAGAAGTTCAACCGCCTCGACGAACTCTTTCTGGGTGATCAGCATATCCGCCATGCGGAGGAAAACCTCCCGATCCACTCCAGGACCCTGCCACAAGGAACGGAGGTGTTGTATTCCCTTCCCTGGCCTGCCCTCCCGGAGAAAGGCTTCGCCGCGAAGCAGCGAGAACGAATTGTCATCGGGAAACCTTCCCTCACTCCGTTCAAGGATCTTCCAGAACGAGTCGAATTGCCCCGCTTCGAGGTAGGCCCGGGAAAGGTACAGATATACATCCTTCCGTTCCCCGGAGGAATATTTCATTGCCTTCTGAAAAACCCGGACGGCATCTTTCGGTCTTTTCCACTGCAGGTAAAGAGACCCCAATTGCAGATAACAGATGGTCGCCGATTCTGCGACCTCCTCTTTACCGATCCCGGATCCTTCCAGATCGGCGGCGAGTTGCAAGTACATCCGCTCCGCTTCTCCGAACCTTCCGATCTGGGCCAGTAGTCGGGCCAAATGATACAGAAAACCCCGATTACCTGGCGCTGTCCGCAGCAGGTCTTCGTACACGTCGGCGGCCGCGGGGAGGTCCCCCACCTCTTCCAGAGCCTGCGACAGATTGATAAGGATGCTTTCGCTGAGAGGAGCCATTTGTCTTGCCTGCTGAAGGAATTCCACCGCCGGGGGAAACCGCTTTGCCAGAAGGTTCAGATACCCAAGACGGGCCTGGAGGTAGTGGCTTGGCTCCATCAATTCTACAAGTTTTTCGTAGAGTGCGATTGCCTCGTCAAACCGCTCTTCGGATTCGAACAGTCCTGCGAGCATGTCAACGGTTTCGGGGTTGGCCGGATCCAGGACAAGATTTTCAAACAGGATCTCCTCAGCCTGCTCCTTCTCCTGAATTTGCAATAATGTGTTGGCGAGAAGGAGATTGATCGGAACCGACCCGGAATCGTTCCCTCGAAAATCGACCAGGAGCCGGATCGCCTCTTCGGTCCGCCCGACATTCCTGTACAACGTTCCCAGTTGAAGGGTTCCGTCAACATCGTTCGTCTGCAACCGCAGTGCCTGGAGGTACTCATCGATCGCCGAATCGATATGATCGTAGCGGTTTCCCTGCCCGATCTGGCGCAAATGCGCCTCGGCGAGAATTTTGTGGGCCTCGGCAGAATCGGGATGTTTTTCCAGGAAGCGGCCAAGGAACTTTTCGGCACGCCCCATCTCTCCCTGAAGAATGTAGATCTCGGCGATCTCAAGACTGATAGAATCCGCTCCGGGATCGGAACGTAATGATTTCTCCAGCAGGCTGGAGGACTGCTTGTAGGCGCCCGATCGCCGGGCGTCCTGGGCCCGCAAGTAGAAGTAGTAGGCCTCCGCCCTGGCCCGAACCGCCCCCTCGCCTCTCTTTTCAGCCGCGCCGGAAACGGGTGGCAAGGCCAGGAAGAACATCACCGCCGTTACGGGGATCGATCTCAAAACCAGACTGCTTCGCATCTTCATTATTATTACGCGGCCTTTTTCCCCTCTTCCAGCGAATCTTCCTGGGCGCGGAGCAACTCCTCGGCCTTTTCCAAAAGCTCTTCGCGATTCAAATCGAGATCGACGGAAACGTCGGGAACCAAGCCGACACCGTGCCAGATCGTTCCATCGGGTGACACCAGTTTTCCAGTAGACAGACGGACAGCCGCCCCATTCGGGAGCGGGAACAATTCCGTTCGTGTCCCGAGGCCGAAGGTCTTCTGGCCCAGCAAGAGGGAGCGTTCGGAACCTTGCAGCGAGGCAGCAAGGAGCTCACCCGCCGATGCGGTTCCCCCGTTGACCAGGACAATCATTGGCCCCTGAAAGAACGGTTTTCTCACCTGCTCGACGAGAATGGTCCGCTTCTCTCCCCTCTCCTCAACCAGGACGACGGGACCCGGTTCGAGGAAAAGAAGGGCTGTGTCCAGAACCGGCCGCAAGGTTCTGGACCCATTGTCTCGAAGGTCCAGGACCAGGCGGGTGCCTCCGCTCTCGAGAAACCGCCGCAGATACCCTTCCACCCGAGTGGCGGTATCGGCGGGAAAATCCGACAACCTCAGGTATCCGGTCTCTTTGGATAGATCCTCAAACCGGATTGGCGGAGGAGCGGGAACACGCGTCAGAAGGATTTCCTCGGAACCGCCGCCGGGGTGCCTCACCAAGGTGATCTCGATCTCGGAGCCGGGCTCTCCGCGGAGCTTGTTCTCCGCCCCGGCCAGGGACATCGTCCGGGTGGCAAGATTCCCGATCCGGAGAATTTGGGCTCCCTTGCGGATTTCGGCCTGATCCGCGGGACTCCCCGGGCGAACGGTGATCAACATGAGATGCCCTTTGATCCGGGAAAGCCCAAATCCCAGGTCTCCCCGGGGCCGGGGAGAAGAATCGATTACCTCTAGATACTCCCGGGGAGACAGGTATTCACTCTGCGGATCGAGAACCTCGAACAATCCGCGATAGGCGCCCCGCAGGAGACTGTCCCTCTCGACATCCTCGACATAGTTATCTTCGATGAGGTGCATCGCATCATTGAACAACCTCAGGTACACATATACGTTCCCCTCCCTGGCCAGGACGTTTCCGAGCAAGATCCCCGCCAGAACAAAGAGAACTACCAGGGAGGACACGGACAAAAAATAGATTCGAAGTTTCCCCAACTTATTCCTCCATGCCCCTCATGGGCGCCGCAGCCAGGGCACCGGATCGACCGGAAGACCATTTTCCCGAATTTCGAAATAGAGTTCGGGACCCTCCAGCGAACCGGTATCTCCTGTTTTTGCGATTACATCTCCCTGAAAAACTTCATCCCCAGGCTCCACAAGAAGCAAGGAGGCGTGGGCGTAGATCGACATGAACCCATGGCCGTGGTCCAGGATCACCATGTTCCCGTAACCCCGGAACCAGTCACAAAAAACCGCCTGCCCGTCAAAGATCGCGTGGATTGCCCGGCCGGGCTCCACCCGTATCGCCACCCCGGGATGCAGGGTCACCGTTCCGAAACGAGGATGAAGGCGTTTCCCGAAGGGAACCCTGATCTGTCCCTCCACGGGCCAGCCCAGCAATCCCTGGAACCGGTCAATACCGATTTCCCCGGGATTGATGGGCTCCTGGTCGTTCCCCAGGGTTTCCAGAAGGAGCCGGAGATCCGCCTCCGTGCGGGCGAGATCCCGGTAGATCTTTTCCGTTTCACTCACCTTGTACTTGATCTTGTCCAACTCCTCATGTTTCCTCCGGCGAATCGTCTGCAACGATCCGAGCCGTTTCTTTCTGCCCTGCTGGAGAAGATTCAATTCCTCCTCCTCCTTCATGAGCCGGCCCTCTACCTCTTCCAGTTCCTCCACTGCAAGGCGAAACCGTTCCAGGCGATCCGCCTCCGCCTCGGTGAG
>JAPUIV010000098.1 GCA_027296665.1 Acidobacteriota bacterium
TCGATCCATGACCAGGGACCACAGGTAGGGGTCGGAGGCGACGAAGATCTCCTCCAGTTGGGAAGAAAGACGGAGCGCCCCGTCCTCGCCGATCGATACCGACTGGAACTCGCCGGGATCGAAATCAGCCGCGGTCCGGAACCGCCATTGTTCCGGCGCCACGGCGGATACCGGACCGGAAAGAAAACCAGACATCAGAACCGCGATGGTGAGGGCGGAACCACCGCCCCCGATCCACGATCTTCCAAACAGTCGCATAAGACCGAGCTCCTTTTCTTATTTCACTTTCAGATCCACCCGCTGTCCGCCAAGAAGGATCCAGTCGGTGGGAACCGAGGCTCCCTCCACCGAAGCGATCGACAGCTTCGTCCTTCGCCTGGAGACCTGCTTGGAGTCGAGAACGGAGAGAACGGAGGGGGGAAGATCGGTGAGCACTTCGCTCTGCACCACCGTCCCCGAAACTTTACGGAACAACTTCAGGTACAGGTGATCATTCCGGCGCTCCTCGCCAAGGATCCGGAGGATTTGCTGTAAACTTCTCGCATTGTTGAGCCGGAAACCCAGAAGGCCGCCTTCCAGGGTGGCAAGGCTCCGGTGGCTGCCCGCGACCAGAATCATCGGCCCCGGCGGGGTGTCTTCCGGAACCTTCATCATTACCACCTGCCGGGTCGGCTCACCCCTGTAGGGTGTCAGGAATACCTCGACCGGGATCTCCTCTCCGGGTTCAACCTCGACACTGGGGACGCGGAGGCTTGTCACCAGGGCGAATTTCGTCTCCTCCCCGGTGTCCACCGTGAACTCGAGCTTTTCCACCACCGGTTGCTCGAACAGGTTTCCGTACAGAAACGAAAACATCCTGGCAACGTCCAGGGAGGCGAGGAAGGGAAGAGGCAGGCCTCTCCCGAGCGAGGTATATACATTCTCGATCACCAGGTCGGGGTACCGGTCGAAACGGATCCGGAGGTTCATTTCGAGAGTGCCGGCACTGGAGTAATCGATGGTGCCGACCATCCCGTTGCCGAGGGTCAGGAAGAGAAGAGTGGGAGTCCACACCGGATTTTTAAAGATCTCGTAGGCAAATGTCCTGGTTCCAACAGCGGTCCGGAGCGTCAGTTCCACCGGGATCATCGCCGGGATCGGTCCGACCTCGCCGTAGATCGCAGTCAAACGGTCCTCCAGGAAGGTCCCGACCACTTCCCCGGGAGCCGTGATCTTGAAGGAACCCAGTGACGAGGGCAAGGTGTGAAGGACACGGGCGGTCGCCATCGGGATCTCCACCGATCCCATCCCCAGGAAGGGATGGCCGAAGGCAAACAAATGGTCGCCGTCCCGGTAGGTAACCGTTCCGGATGCGGCAATGCCAATATCGCCGCGCACCAGTTGACCCGCCACCGGAGCCCCCCCCACCAGGGCTTCCTGTCCCGGTGCACCCGCGTCTTCTCCTCCCCCTCCCCCCAGCACCGGGTGAAATCCCCGGCCCTCAAAAAATGGAGCGATCGATTCGAAGACCTCCGGGGAGAATCCGGAAAAGACCAGGGGAGTGCGGATCGGTTCCATCGCGCCGGCGCCGCCCGCCGCTTTCCTGGCCGGCCAACCAATTCCCGGCGGATCGGCCTGTCCGGCTCCCTTTCCTTCCACTTGCGCCACGAGTCCCTCAAGCAGATCGGTTGCCGACCCGGCATGCGCCCGCCGGGAAATGCCTTCCAGTTTCAACATGTCCTGGATCGGAGTGATCCCGGCAATCGCCTCATGGGTGAACGACCCGATCCGGTAGGAAACGGCGCCGATAAGACGCCCGTCGATGTACACGGGGCTGCCGCTCATGCCGGCGATCACCCCCGCCCTATCGACCGGATCCCCGGTCAGCCGGGCCAGGATCATATCCTGCTTGGGACCGAGGGCGTTGCGCATCACCCCGAGAATCTCCACGTCAAACCCGGCGATCTCGGTCCCGGTGAACACCGACCATCCCCTTCCCCGCATCCCCGTTTCGATCTCATCAACCGGCATAAACTCCTGGGCATGGGACACCGGCACGGCAAGGAACCACAAAAACGCGAGCATCAGTTTCCGGAAATATCGCATCTTTCCTCTATTAAGTGATCGGATCCCGGGGACGGTGAGAAGGTCGATCGCGGCACCCCGCAGCGGGTGCGAAGGGGAAGGTGAACCGCCTAATCCCCCTCCTTGAGCTGGTGCTTGATCGCCTCGACGATGAAGGTCTGCATCGAGGGGTTCTGACTGCGGACTGCTTCGTAGACCAGGCACGGTAACTTCAAGGAGATCTGCACCCCGTTCTCGTCCAGGGATTCAAGCCACTTCATGAATTGGGACCAGGAGTCGAACGACAGCGGCTCGATCGCTCCCTTGGGGTACAGCTCCACCAGGGTGATGTCATCCTTCAGGCGGAACAGGACCACGGTAGGATCATAATCCCTAAAATCGCTGTAGGCAAAAAACTTGACCTCCCCGGCCGTCTGTTCCTTACCCTTGATGCTGATCTCCGGGACCTTGTTGCACCGCATGAGGATGTAATCTTCTTTCCCCTTGAAATGGAAGGCCAGGATCGGATCGGTGCGCCGCTCCTTGTCGGAGGGCGTCTTCAACGCGCGGTAGACCTGGCGCGCAATATCGTCGTTCGTCGTATACACACTCTTCTTCATAGCATCCCTATTCCAACGATTCTTTATTATTCTATTCTACCAAAAACATAGCCAATTTCCAACAAGAATCTATCCGCTCAAATCGATTCTCCGATAGACCCATTTTGACCCTTTACAAATCGTTATTTCATCGTAAGTGAATGAATACAAAGAATATCTCCATCCTACAAATGACGCTTTTGTAGCCAGGGGAGTGATCTGAGTTGAATATTCAGGCAGGCAGAAGGGCACCCGGGGTGCTGGCCTCAATCATTGCGGCGGCGGTGGCGATCCTGGCGGTCCATCTGTACGCCCTGCCTCCCAACGCCCTGGGGATGGGGGAAACCGCCACCCAGCTCACCACCATGCTCACCTCCATGCGGCCGGACGCCAGTCAATACGTTCGGAAGATCCGGAAGGTACCCAGACGGCGGTATCCGCCCACCCATTACATGGCTCTGGTCCGGCCCGGGGGAACCGACCCCTTCCAGCCTGCCGACGCCCCGCAAGCGGGCCGGAAACAGAGGAACGATATCCTCTTTTACGCCGACTCCTTCGGGCTGGAAAGATCGACCGCGTGGCGCCTGATTCTCCTGGACCACGAATACGCGCACGCGAAGCATCTGTCAGAGCGGCTCGGCTCGCCCCTGGTCACCTTCGGGTCGCCAGCCGTCGACCGGCATTACTTCGAGGCGATCGCCTGGGGGCATAGCCTGCAGGAGGCGGCCAGGGGAAGTTACGGCACCCTCCACCGGCGCGACTGGACCGAAATGCGCGGGAACTTCAAACGGCACCTGAAGGCACTGAAACGGTTCATCGATCGGCGCCAACCGACCGCCTGGCTCTACTACTCCGGATTTTTTCCCGATCCGGAATCGGGTGGAGATTCCCCTTCCGAA
>JAPUIV010000099.1 GCA_027296665.1 Acidobacteriota bacterium
GGCGGCCCGTTCCAGGGATTCGTCGAAACGGAACCTCAGTTCCACCGGCATTTTGAGGCCAAGGGTTCGAAACATCGTTCTTTCCAGAAATCGACGGGCATGCTGCAGGGCCTGGAGCGTTTCCAGTGCCCTTTTCTCATCTCCCAGCACGCTCACGTAGACCTGGGCGATCCGAAGGTCGCCGCTCAGGTTCACACCTGTTATGGTGACGAACCCGATACGAGGATCCTGGACTTCTTGCAGGATCGCCTCCGAAATCCGGCGTTTCAGAAGATCCGCCAGGCGCTCCTGTCTCCGGCTTTGAGGTCGCATCTCTTCACTGAAGGAAATCGACGTTGAATTCCAGGATCTCCCCAGGCTGGATCGATTCGATTTCCTTCCGGATTCCCTGGAAGGATCGATCCAAGAAAGCCGGGTCGTTCGAAATCATGACCATGCCGACCTGGGCCCTTTGCCAGAGCTCCTGATGCCCGATCTCGGCGATTGAAAGGTTGAAGCGATGAGCAAGCCGGTCCTTCAACCGCCGCAGTATATTCCTTTTGTCCTTGAGGGAAGCTGACCCGGGAAAAAACAGTTCAACCTGGCAATACCCGATGCATACCCGCTTGGGGCTTGAATTCGGATTTCGTCTTCCCAAATCTCATGCTGTCTCGAGGACCGAGGCAATGGTTTCCGTTCGGAATGCCTCGATCATGTCGCCGACCTGGAAATCCTTGAATCCCTCTATGGAGATTCCGCAGTCGAATCCAGCCTTGACCTCGGAGACATCCTCCTTGAAACGCCGAAGGGATTCGGTCCGTCCCTGAAACATTAACTCGTCCTGCCGGGTAACCCGGACCTGCGAATTCCGTTGGACGGTGCCGTCCAGGATGAAACAGCCGGCTATGGTGCCGATCTTCCGTATCCGGAAAACTTCCCGCACCTCCGCCTTGCCCAGGTAAACTTCCTTGACTATAGGATCCAGGAGCCCTTCCATCGCCTTGTGAATCTGATCCATCACCTCGTAAATGACATTGTGCAGGCGGATATCCACCCCTTCGGAGGCGGCAAGCATGGCAGCCTTGGGCTCGGGCCGGACGTTGAATCCGATGATGATCGCGTTCGATGCCGAAGACAGCAGGATGTCGGTTTCGGTGATCGGTCCGGTGGCGGAGTGAATGATCTTGACCCTCACCTTGCCGGCGCCCATCTGTACCAGGGAGTCGGAAAGCGCCTCGACGGAGCCCTGGACATCCCCCTTCAAGATCAGGGGAAGATCTTTGATTCCCCCTTCCTGGATCTGTTCGTGGAGACTTTCCAGGGTGAGGCGTGAAGTTTTCCGGAGGCCCTTTTCCCGCAGCCGGATCTGGCGAAGAGTGCTGATCTGACGGGCTTTTGCCTCGCTTGACAGCACCTGGAAGGAGTCTCCGGCCTGGGGCACGCCCTGAAGACCCAGAATCTCAACCGGCAAGGAAGGACCGGCGGAACGGATCGACCTGTGGTGATCATCGAACATCGCCCGGATCTTGCCATGAGCTGCCCCAGCGATGAATGGATCTCCCACCCGAATGATCCCGTTCTGAACAAGTACCGAGGCGATGGACCCTTTTGTGCGGTCCAGTTTTGCTTCGACTACCACCCCCATGCCCCGTCGATCCGGATTCGCCTTCAACTCCTTCATGTCCGCGACGAGAAGGATCATATCGAGGAGTTCGGTGATTCCCTGTCTTTTCTTGGCGGAGACGGCCATGCAAACATTCTCCCCTCCCCATTCCTCAACCATGACCCCCGAGTCCGCCAGGGCCTTTTTTACCTTTTCGAGGTTGGCTTCCGGCTTGTCGATCTTGTTGATTGCGACGACGATCGGAACCCCGGCGGCCTTGGCATGATCGATCGCCTCTATGGTCTGAGGCATGACACCATCGTCGGCCGCCACCACGAGGATGACGATGTCGGTGATCTGGGCACCCCGGGCCCGCATTCTTGTGAAGGCCTCATGGCCGGGAGTATCCAGGAAGGTGATCCCCCGGTTTTTGTGCGTGACGTGGTAAGCGCCGATATGCTGGGTGATGCCGCCGTGTTCCCCCTTGACCACATCGGTTTTCCGGATGGCATCGAGAAGTGAAGTCTTTCCGTGGTCGACATGTCCCATGACGGTAACAACCGGGTCCCGGGGCACGACATTGGTTTCGGGTTCTTCCTTTTCTGCCTGCTCCAGGGCCTCTTGCTCGAAGGTGATGACGGTCGCCTTGTAACCCAGTTCCTCGCAGATCTTGACGGCGAGTTCCTCTCCAAGTGGCTGGTTGATCGTTGTCATGATTCCCTTGCGCATGAGAATCTGTATCAGATCCCGGGAACCTCTCTTGGTTTTCTCTGCCAGTTCCTTGACCGTCACACCCTCGCTAAGTGTGATCTCGGCTTCTTCCCCGGCCGGCAGCTCCAGCGGCGGCGGAGGCGCAACGGTTCTTGCGGGTTTCCGCCGCTGGGAAGAGGGCTTTTGGACAGGATGGGAGGCGACCGGATGAAATTTGAATGGGCGCCGATGAGGAATGGTGGCGGTTGGCCGTGAACTCCTCAGCCGGGTGGAAACGTTCAAGCGTTTCGTTGACGGGGGAGGGGGGGGGATGCTCGGGGTCCGGGTCATGGGATTCGAAGGCTTGGCCGCTTCCGGTTCGGGGACGACAGGTATCGGCTCAGGTTTCGCTTCAACCGTTTCGATCTTAGGAGAAACTTCCGGTTTTTCCTCCTGTGCTTGCAATGCGTCTTGTATCAGTTCCCGGGCCCGGCCCGTGGCGTCCTCCTTGCGTACCAGGCGGGGTCTCAGTCGGGTTGATGTCGGGGTTTTCCCCACGCCCTTTTTTTTCGAAGCCGATTTTGATTTATGTTTCAGCCGGAGTTCCACCGTTTCTGCGACCGATTCGTCCACCGAGCTGAGGGTGGATTTAACCCCGATGCTCAACTCCCGCAGGACGCGTAGAACCTCTTCCTTGGGGACACCAAGTTTTTTTACGAGATCATAAACTCGGATTTTCGGGGATTTTCTCATGACCTGAATACCACCTACTGGGTCTCTTGCTGATTTTCCTGTTCCTTGTCCGGCCCGGACGAGCTGTCCTCGGTTTCCCTTCCAGAAACTTCGTTCGCCTGGGTTTCACCAGTCGAGTCCACGGCCCCGGGAGCCGCTTCCGGCGGTTGTGCATCGGCAGTGGTTTCTGTTGGCGACTCCTCTTCCTCTGCCTTCCGGGCCGCTTCTTCCTCTTCTTTCCGAGCTGCTTCTTCCTCTTCTTTCCGGGCTGCTTCTTCTTCTGCCTTCCGGGTCGCTTCTTCCTCGGCAGCCCGGGCAGCGTCTTCCTCCGCCTTTCGAGCCTCTTCGGCCTTCCTGGTTTCCAGGCCGGCTTTGGCCAATACGAGGATCCGTTCCGCGGTTTTAGGACCGATTCCAGGCACATCCATCAGCCGTCTCGTGCCCCCCTCTAGAATATCTTCGAAGCAGGAGAATCCGGCCTCCAGAAGATGAGTCGAAATCGTTTCCCCGATCCCCTTCAGGGACCGCATCTCACGGTTGGCCCGCGCCGCCCTCTCCATCTCCATTTCCACTTCACGGACTTTTTCAGATTCGCTCTTGATATCAATCCGCCATCCGACTAGCCGGGCGGCAAGGCGAACGTTCTGCCCTTTTTTCCCGATAGCAAGGGAAAGTTGGTCGTCGTCGACCACGACCTCCAGGATCTTGTTCTCCTCATCCATGGCAACCACGCGATTGATCCGGGCGGGGTTCAACGCATTGGTGACCAGCGTGGAAGTGTGGTCCGAGAATTGAACGATATCGATTTTTTCGCCCCTGAGTTCCCGTATGATCGATTGGACCCGGGATCCTTTCATGCCGACGCAGGCCCCGACCGGATCCACGTCCCGGTCCTTGGATCGAACCGCGATCTTGGCGCGATCGCCGGGATCCCGGACGGCGTTTTCGATGACCACCGTGCCGTCATATATCTCGGGAACCTCCATTTCGAACAGTTTCATGATGATCTGAGGGGCAGTGCGGGACAAAACTACCTGGGGTC